>CAYMYR010000004.1:0-4733 GCA_964394715.1 uncultured Smithella sp. | reverse complement strand
GTGCCCTGCGCCACTGGTAAAACCGTTGTTGATCCTTTGATCACGACAGAATCGGCTGCCAGAGCAGTCCCCGCCATCAGGCATAACATTACAAGCCCCAGGGATGCTTTCTTAATCATATTGAGCATATGTACCTCCTTGTCTATGGTTTGAGTGCAATATAATATCCGAATGTTACAGTTTGATGACAACTTGAAGAAAATACAGGCACAGGTTAAAAGGATAGAAGGCAACGCCGGAAAAAACTTAAAAGGATTATTCTCCTTTTGCTTTTAATGGTCTTCTCTATGACATTTTTCCCCATCGGCTAGAGAGTCAACATTGAATTGGAAGTGGCATTAAACATCAGCAAATTTATAACCAAATCCGCGAACCGTGAGAACGTAGCGGGGATTTTCCATGTCTTTCTCGATCTGGCTTCGTAAACGGCGGACGTGCACATCGACAGCGCGGTCGGTAATGAAGGTGTCGTCACCCCAGACATGATCCAATATTTGATTTCTTGAATACACCCTTCCGGGATTACGGGTTAAAAAGAAAAGAATCTTCAGTTCGGTGGGACTCAAATTAATAATGCGTCCCTGGACCTGAACGGTACAGGATTCATAATTGATCCTTAGTCCCTCGTACTCAAACATTTTTTTTGTTGATGATTTTTCTCTTTCCTGGACGCGGCGAAGAATGGTTCTGACACGGGCGATGAGTTCTTTGACACTGAAGGGCTTGGTTATGTAATCATCCGCGCCGATTTCCAGTCCGATAATCTTATCCACCTCGTCGCTCTTGGCTGTGAGCATGATCACCGGCAGATGTGCGATGCCCGGATTGGCACGAACGCCCTTACAGATATCCAACCCGTTCGTACCCGGAAGCATCAAATCCAGAATCATCAGATCCGGTTTTTGTGCTTTAATGATGGCAAGTACCTTGTCTCCGTGAAATACCTTAATCGTGGAAAAGCCCTCCCTTTCCAGATTATAGGATATCAGGTCAGCGATATCTTTTTCATCATCGACGATCAGAATCTTTGACATGCACGGAAACCTGTAATGATACCGGTTGCACCATCACGGCATCTTGGATTGTCGTTGTATGAAGCAAAGTTGGGCGATAATCAATCAGCCACTATTTTAAATACTTCGTCACCGGGCCGCACACGGTCCGAAACCTTGAGGCCTATAGAGTCGCCCGCCACGGCTTTTTGAACCGGCTTATTGTCCACTTCCATGGACTGAATCACCTCGGTGAATTCTGTCGTATGACCGGAAAATTTGATGCTGTCACCAACCTGCAAATCACCTTCTGTTATGTGAACAGCGGCGACAGAAGGTTTTGCAAAGAATTTGACTACTTCGCCAATTTTTTTCTCCGCCATGATAAATCCTCCATCCGATAAATTGTATGAGCCTTTTCGTTCTTCAGGATGACTTCGACCCGTTTGGGCATTCAACAAAGCGCTGAAGCCGCGAATGACACCTCGGTATTGTTGAATTTAATACATTTTTTATGTTCAAAAAACAACCCCCAAAACGGGCAAAGGCTTCTACCTCGGATATTTCTCGAGACGGAAACAAAAACCCCGCGGGAGAATATACCACGGGGTTTTTCACTACGTCTATGATAGTTATGGCCTATCGCCTCTCTACAATGTCCTCTAGCCTATGACCCATGACCTATAACCTGAGTTAGAATGTCAGTGTCAACTTGTTGATAACCATCAAGTTGTTCTGGATGTCCTGGCCTGTTGCCGTTGTCCCAC
Source organism: uncultured Smithella sp. (assembly GCA_964394715.1). Classification (GTDB taxonomy): domain Bacteria; phylum Desulfobacterota; class Syntrophia; order Syntrophales; family Smithellaceae; genus UBA8904. The sequence continues at coordinate 2,974 of CAYMYR010000004.1, read as the reverse complement.
TGTACCAGTCACCGGTGAAGAGGTAACCCGCACCCAACATGTAGGACAGATTGTTTGTGATTTTGTAGGATCCGACTAAATCTACTTCCCAGCCATAGTCTCTGCCTTCCCATGTATAACTATTGGCAGGCTTAAGAGTTTTATCGGCACGTGCATAAGAAACAGAGGCCATAATGTCCAGTTTGTCAATCGGTCTGAACCCGCCACGAACCTGGAAGAACCAGGCATTCGTCATTGTGCCGTTGTCAGTGGTACCATTCCAACCGTTGAGAGGACCAATCCACTGTCCCCGGTCATAATAATTGAACATAATCAGGCATGGATTCCAGTCACGACCGCCATTGATGATCCCGCCTTCTATCCTGTTCGTTTCAGGGTCATCGCCCGATACGAAGGCAATACTGCCACCCAAATAAATCTTTTTGAAATCAGCCGTAACATCAACCCAACCACTTATGCTTTGGATATCTTTGTTGTCATGGGTAAGTTTATTGAAAACGAATTCGTAATCGTCCCGGCCAAACGCGTAATTGAATTCTCCCTGCAGAGCTACCGGACCGAATTTGGCTATGGCATAAGGGGTCACCAGGAAATATCTTCTCGCATAAGGATTAGTTCCAAGAGTACGGTTAGCCGCCTGTCGATAGTAATTGACATTGACCCCTGCCTTGCCGTCTTTCCATGAGTAAACACCTTCAATACCGTATTTATCATTATCATTATCGGCTACGGTTGCCGCATTTGTCGCCATGAAACTGGCTTCTTTTTCCTTGGTGTAGGCCAAATTGAGTGCCACCGGACCGTAGCTATTCGAATACTTGATTCTTCCCTTGGGACCGTAGCTGTTGCCAAAAATGGTACCCGTCGAACCGTCGTTCATATAGCCGGCACTGAAAATACCGATCGGTGACTTATACTCGATGTAGGCCCAGTCAAAGGCGATATTTTCATTTTCCGCAATTGTACCGGAAGAATCTGCAGCCAGCCCCGTGCCCGTTGCGGTTCTGGCTGCGCCCCAAGCTCTCTCCATCGCGTCAAAACGCGTAATCAGGGTCAAACCGGGTGCCACGATAAAATCCGTCCTGACTCTTAGTCTCTGGTAATAAAATGCTGTGCTCGGACCGTGATCTCTGCGAAGGTCTGTTTTGTCCATGTACATCCCCGCAGCGTAATATTCGCCGCTAAACTTCAAATCAACGGCCCCCGCTGACGTACTGAAGGCTGCAATCAGCCCGAACAACATCAGAAACACCCAAATTCTCTTCATCTTCTCCTCCTAAGAATATTTTTATGATAAAGATAAGTTATCTCATCTTTATTTCCCTAATTTCCGGAGATTATAGTGAGAGTTTGTGACAAAATGATGACGCCTTTATGACGTTTATAAAAAAAATTTATCTTCTTTAAACCAGGCGATCAATGTGATTGACTGCAAATAAAGCGGAGATCGGTTTTTCAAGCGAGGAATGCTCTTTGTTTTTATACCAAAAAAAAGGCGGGGTCTGTGCCCCGCCTTTTTTGCCGTACATGATAATGAACTATTCTTCTTTCTTTTCTTTTGCTTTTCTTTTCGGTTTTGCCTTTTCTTTCTTTTTTTCTTCCGGAATATATTGAAGAATAGAAACGGGAGCGTTGTCGCCGAAGCGGTAGCCGACTTTAACAATGCGTGTGTAACCACCTGCACGATTGCGGAATCTTTCGGCCAGCTCGCCAAAAAGTTTGGCTACCATTTCTTTATCCCTTACAACGGATAATGCCTGACGCCGCGCGTGCAGGTCTCCTCTTTTACCAAGCGTAATCATCCTGTCTGCCAGTTTACGCACTTCTTTGGCCATTGTATCCGTCGTCCGGATACTTTCATGTTTTATAATCGATGTCACCATATTGCGAAACATGGCTTCCCGATGGCTGGACGTTCGTCCTAATTTTCTGCCCGCCTTACCATGATACATTGCTTATGTTTCCTTTCCTGACTGTCTAATCCTGCACTAATGCTGTTTCTTTCGAGTTATATCCAATCCCTTACGGACTAATTATCCATTTTCATGCCGAAGACAAGACCATATTCATTCAGAATGTCTTTGATCTCGGAGAGAGACTTGCGTCCAAAATTCTTTGTTTTCAGCATATCCGCTTCGGTTTTCTGAACCAGTTCACCAATGGTGTTTATGCCGGCATTTTTAAGGCAGTTGGCAGAACGGACGGAAAGCTCCAGATCTTCAACAGATCTCGACAAAATCTCGTTGACGTTTGCTTTCTCATCTTCTTTTTCCGGCACAATTTCTTCTTCGACTTCTTCAAAATTAATGAAAACATCCAGCTGCTGTTTCAATATTTTGGCTGCATAGGCAATGGCATCTCCCGGATTCAAACTGCCGTCCGTCCAGACTTCCATGACAAGCTTGTCATAATCTGTAATCTGACCGACACGGGCGTGCGATACCACATAATTTACCTTTTTAATCGGAGAAAACATTGCATCAATGTTAATCGTTCCTTCAGGCTGGTCCGGTTCAAGTTCTTTTTTGGCCGGGGCATAGCCTTTTCCCATTTTCACCACCATTTCGGCCTTAAAGGTACCGCTGCCCGACATGGTTGCAATGTAGTGTTCAGGATTCAACACTTCAATCGAGCCGTCAGTAATAATGTCTCCGGCTGTAATGACCCCGGCGTTAACCACATTGAACCGTACGATTTTGGTATCCGCCACCCCCAGTTTGAATCGAACACCCTTCAGATTTAAAATAACATCCGTGATATCTTCCTTGATTCCGGGAATCGTTGAAAATTCGTGTAAAACACCGTCAATTTTAATGGAAGTAATCGCCGCTCCCTGAATGGAAGACAGAAGCACTCTTCTCAACGCGTTGCCCAGTGTGATTCCAAAACCTCGTTCCAACGGTTGAATAGTAAATTCTCCATATAATCGTGTATGAGTTGCTTCATCAACGTCAACACGTTTGGGACGAATCAA
>CAYMYR010000003.1:0-83636 GCA_964394715.1 uncultured Smithella sp. | reverse complement strand
AGGTATATAAACCCAGGGATCGCATGTTTATATTCCGCCGCATCCATATTGGAACAAAGCGCATCCGCGGCGCGCCAAAGGTCGGCCTCAAAACCAAGATTCGCACCGCAGTTATTCTTGCCTTTCGCCATTTTCAGCGCCCCTCATTATTTTTTTCTGTATTTGATTCTATAAGATGTGCCTATTTATTGCCGGAAGGAATAATACAACTTCTTAAAAACATTGCAAGAATAAAATGGTGGAAGGAGCGTTTCGACAGGTTAAGCGTCCCGCTTTAATCGACAAGCTCCGCGACTATAGGGTCGGGGAACAGTCGGCGCGATCAGGGATCGCGCCCTACAATTTCAGCGTCCGATGGGGTTCAAGGAAAAAGGAGAAGGACAAAGGTCAGAAAGCATCCACCCCCTGCACCCCCGCCAGCGAGGGACATTGTGGATATGTGCGATTAATGCAGCAAATTTAAAATCACCTTGATCATGATGTCTTTTTCAGAGGGCTTGCTGGCGGCAATCATCAATGTAAGAGCAACAAGGGCATTATCATCGATTTGTTTACTCCCTTCTTTGGTGAGCAGAAGTCCCGTTTTTTGCAAAAAACAGACAAACAGCGCCGCGGCGATGCGTTTGTTGCCGTCCACAAAGCTGTGATTCTTTGTTACGAAGTAAAGCAAGTGCGCCGCTTTGTCTTCGGTAGTGGGATAAACATCTTTGCCGTCGAAGGTTTGATAAATCGCACCGATGGAACCCTGAAAGCTTTTATCTTTTTCCTGACCAACCAAAGCGGAATCCCGAAATTTCTTTTTCATCTGCTCAATGATGTTTCTGGCTTCTTCGTAGGTCAGTTTGTATTTTGCTTTCTTCGTCCCTCTGGGCGTTGCAAGACGCTGATGGTCGAAGTCGTCAAGAATATTTAATGCCCGCGAGTATTCGCTTATGATTTGAACAATGCCTTTTGCTTCATCCGAAACGCCATCCAGAAGCACAATGTTGCCCAGCAGATGCACGGCATTTTGTAACTCATTGATCTTGTTTTGCTGGGCTTTCAGTCGTTTTTCGTTGATGGTGTAGCCATCCACCAGATGTTTTCGCAAAACATTGGTGGCCCAGATACGGAACTGGGTGCCACGTTTTGAATTGACCCGATAACCGACAGAAATAATGGCATCCAGATTGAAATATTCGACTTTATATAATTTACCGTCGGTGGCAGTTGTTGCATATTTTGCAACAACTGAATCTTTGTTCAACTCCTTCTCTTCAAATACATTGCGCAAATGACGAGATATAACTGATTTATCACGTTCAAATAAATCAGCCAGTTGATTCAAGTTCAGCCAGACAGTCTCATCTGCTAAACGCACTTCCAGTTTGTTCTTATATAAAATGACCTGACCTTTGGTATTATCAACAGATACCTGAGTTTTCATTGTATTCCTTGTAAAAGATACATTAAATTATTATGTTCTTCAGGATAATTAAGAGAGCCTTGAAAAGCTATCCTTTTGCTTCCACAATGTCTTTCATTTTGACTTGCATCTTACAACTTATTGAATACAGTGCAAGAATAAAATGGTGGAAGAAGCGCTTCGACTGGCTCAGCGAACGAAGGGATAAGGGGCAAGGGGCAAGTTGCAAGGAAAAGGCGAAAAGTGTTCCACCTCCGGCGCTTCGCGCCACCTCCTCCTGCGGAGGACATTTATCATCCATCACATTGTAACACATCCGCACGGAAGACATTTATTTCGTCGCTGCGTGCTGCCTGCACCAATCGGTCTTTACGGAAAATTTATTTCAGGAAATTGTCTTCGATGAAATCGGCAATCGCTTTAGCATCATTGATGTCAAGGCAGGGAACATCCACGCCAAGTTTCACATCCGAAGCGACCGCAATCAGGCCGTCTTCCTTTTTGCTGATCAGCTCGCGCTTAAGTTCGGAACGAAACACTTCAATTTTCGGATAGTCATTCACCTTGAACCCCTCGGTGAGAATGATATCCGCTTCGCGAATATAGTTGTCACGAATTTCCGCAAAGGTCTGATCACGGTCCACGTCCTGGATAATCGCGATCTGATGAGGTGAAGAAACCACGGTTGTATGAGCGCCGGCCTGTTTGTGGCGGTAACTGTCCTTTCCTTCATGGTCAATGTTAAAACCATGCCGGTTGTGTTTGATTGTGGCGACGCGATAACCCCGGCCAACCAGATCGGCAATAATTTTTTCCAGAAGGGTTGTCTTTCCGGAATTGGATTTGCCGACAATGGATACAATGGGTATGGTCATGTTTTCCCTGCTTTCTTCCGTTACTCGTAATTAAATAACACATAATCCTGTGCCTGCCAATTTTTGATTTGCGGTTTTACAGATTGCTTGACTTCCCTGACGGATATGATATAGAACGATCGTTCTAATGTGAATAATGGCGCAATCGTCTTCCAAAATGTTTGAATGCGCTTGAAATTGTTTGACACACCACAAAAAAGAGGATAGGGTTCCAAAACCTAACTCATTGATAATAAATAACATTATAAAGGATCCTTGTGAAATCCGCGCAAAAAGACCAAGTCATTCAAGTTCTGGCAACAGGTTTCGGCGCCGGCCTGTCACCCGTCGCGCCCGGCACTATGGGAACCTTAGTCGGCCTTGTGATTTGTCTTTTCAGTTACCCGCTGGCCTGGCCGTTGCGGCTTCTTTATGTGGTTGCGATATCATCCGTTTCCGTTTATGTTGCCGGGCAGGCGGAAAAGCTGTACGGTAAAAAAGATGATCAACGGATTGTCATTGATGAAATCGCCGGCCTTCAGGTCACAATGCTGCCAGTGGCCATCACCGGTCTGCACCTTTTGCTGGCGTTTGTTCTTTTCCGGATTTTTGATATCTGGAAGCCTTTTCCGCTGAACCACTTTCAAAAGTTTCCGGGAGGATGGGGCGTGGTGGCTGATGATCTCGGTGCCGGCGTTTACGGCGGCCTGGTGCTGTTCTTATTCACTTTAACAGGTGTTTTATGAAGATTGGAATATTAACCATCGGCAATGAATTGATGAGCGGACGCATTGCCGATACGAATTCATCGTTTATTGCCCGTGAAATCAACCTGCAGGGCTGGCAGATCGAGACAATGATGTCGGTCGGCGATGACTTTGCCGCCATTAAAAGCCGCCTGCATTACCTGCTGTCCCTGACCGACGCGGTGATCTGCACCGGCGGTCTGGGACCGACCGCTGACGATATTACCACAGCCGCCATTGCCCAGGCTTTTGGCCTGCCCCTGTTCACGGACGAGGACGTTTTGCAGTCCATCAAAGACAGATTTGAAAGATACCATTTTCAATGGATAGAAAATAACGCCAAGCAGGCCGTGTTTCCGCAAGGATCGGAAGTTATCGTCAATCCGGTTGGTACGGCACCGGGATTTGCTTTGCAGGTGGACGGCAAACTGGTTTTTGTTATTCCCGGCGTTCCCTCCGAAACGCAGCGAATGCTTCCTGAAGGTGTCATTCCGATATTGCGCCGGATTTTTCCGCAGCCCGTCGGACACACGCTCAAACAAACCATTAAAACCTTCGGGCTGGGGGAAGGAGCCGTAGATAAAAAGCTGGCAGACGTTAATTTTGCAGACCTGGGCGTGAACGTCGGATTTTATCCCGTTTTCCCGGAAAACCATGTAGTGCTGATCGCACACGCCGACTCCCGGGAGCAGGCGCAAAAGAATCTGCAAAAAGCACAGGATGAAGTGACGGCACGCCTTTCCGATTATATTTTTTCCTTCGGCGAGCAGACGCTGGAAGAAATCGTCGCCGAGGAACTGACCGAAAAAAAACTGACCATTGCCGTTGCGGAATCCTGTACGGGGGGTCTGATTGCCAATCGTCTCACTGACGTCCCCGGCAGTTCCGTTTATTTTGAACGCAGCCTTGTAACCTACAGCAATGAAGCCAAAATCAGCATGCTGAACGTTCCTGCAGATATCATTGAAAAGCACGGCGCCGTAAGCGAAGAGACGGCGCGGCTGATGGCCGAGGGAGTCCGGAAGATTTCAGGAACCGATCTGGGCCTCTCCTCCACCGGAATCGCCGGACCAACCGGCGGGAGCAAGGAAAAACCGGTCGGCACGGTTTACGTGGCGCTGGCCGACGGCAGCCGGACGATCTGCCGTCATCATATATTCCGATGGGACCGCAAAAGAAACAAACTGGTGTCCTCGGAAGTGGCCCTGATGATGCTGAAAAACTATTTACAGGATAAAGCCTGATGACAACTGTCGAAAAAAATATCCGCGCCTTTCTGGCCATTGAGCCTCCGGAAGATATTTTACAGGCAATGTCGCACCTGCAGGAAAAACTTAAACGCGAAGTAAGCGGCCGGATTATCTGGACGAGGCCGGAGGGGCGGCACCTCACATTGAAGTTCTTCGGCGACGTTTCGATGGAGGATGTCGAGAAGATTTCCGCCGCTGTGCAAAATCGGGTGGCATCGGGATTGTCCCTGAATCTGAAAATTGAAAAACTGGGTGTTTTCCCGGATACCCGTAAGCCGAGGGTTCTCTGGTGCGACACGTCAGGCGATGTATCACAGCTTTCTATCCTTCAGAAGCAACTGGACTCTGATTTTGAAGCACTCGGGTTTCCAAAGGAAGACCGGCCTTTCCGGGCACATATAACGCTGGCCAGGATGAAAGATCCGCGCGGCATGACGGGACTTGGCGAAGCCATGGCCAAACACGGCGCATTTGCCGCCGGGGAATTTATCTGCCGCGAACTGATTTTATTTCAAAGCCAACTGACACCCCGGGGAGCAATTTATACGAGGCTGGCGGTTTTTCCTTTGAACGGATGATATTTCAATTGTCGTATTTTTCGCAACAGTACAAAGAGAAGACGGGCGAACAACATAAGATGATGAATAACATTTTTTCATCAAAAGATTATAGGGTTTGGCTAAGTGAGATCAAGTCGCGAATAGCGGCTTCACGTATTCATGCCGCCAGATCTCTTAATAAAGAACTGATTAAATTATATTGGGATATCGGTAAAAGCATTATTGAAAGTCAATCAAAGCATAAATGGGGACAGAGTATTGTTGAAAAGTTATCGCAGGATCTTGCGGGTGAATATGAAAATCTGAGAGGATTTTCACCGGATAACCTGTGGCGAATGAGAATGTTTTATCTCTCATACAAGGATCAGCCAAAACTGGCACGGCTTGTGCCAGAAATTCCGTGGGGGCACAACGTGCTCATCATGCAAAAAGTTAAAGAGATAAAAGCCAAAGAATATTATTTACGATCTTCTGCGGAGTTTGGCTGGTCGAGAAATGTGCTTCTTAATCAAATTAAGGCTGACGCATATGAATTAAGTTTAAAGAAAAAACAGCATAATTTCGAACAAGCACTGCCCGTTCATCTGGCGGAACAGGCGGATGAATCATTGAAAAGCGTTTACAATTTGGATTTTTTAGGAATTACCCGGCCGGTTTTGGAACGAGAATTGGAAAAAAGAATTGTTGAAAAAATAAAAAATTTCATCCTTGAACTTGGCGCAGGATTTTCTTTTATCGGTAATCAATACAGGGTTGAACTAGATGGTGATGAATACTTTGTCGATCTTTTATTTTTCAATCGTACCCTAAGATGTCTTGTGGCAATAGAAATCAAAACCGGTGATTTTAAACCCGAATATGCAGGTAAAATGGATTTTTATTTGCATTTATTGAACGATACAGTAAAACTCAAGGACGAAAATCCTTCAATCGGCATTATTCTATGTGCGCAAAAGAAAAACATCATTGTAGAATATGCATTAAGATGCGCAAAAAATCCGGTAGGTGTAGCTGAATATAAATTAACCAGAAAACTGCCTGCCGACTTGAAAAAATATCTGCCATCAGAAAAAGATTTGATCGCTCAGGTGATCGAAGAAATGAAGGATAAATAAATTAACACTTTCTCCGAAAGGGGCAATTTATACAAAGCTGGCGGTATTCCCGGCTATGGAATAAAGGCGCGGCAAGATTTTACCATCTGGTCATTCCGGGCAAACGAAGCGCGGTCCGGCTTGTGCCCTTTGGGGTGAATCCAGAAAATGTTTGAAAAATTAATTACAAATTAAAGGATGAAGGAGGTCATCTTATGTGTGCAGATATGGACAGATCAAAAGCTGTGGATTTGGCAATCACGCAGATTGAACGGCAGTTCGGCAAGGGATCCATCATGAAACTGGGCAGCCATGATCGCGTGGCCGACGTACCGGCTATTTCCACCGGTTCGCTGAGCCTTGACATTGCGCTGGGGACGTTCGGTGTTCCGCGCGGCCGGGTGGTTGAAATTTACGGGCCGGAATCCGGCGGGAAAACCACGCTGGCGCTGCACATCGTTGCCGAAGCGCAAAAGAAAAACGGCATCGCGGCTTACATTGACGCAGAGCATGCCCTGGATATGACCTACGCAAAAAAAATCGGCGTCAACACCGACGAACTCCTGATCTCCCAGCCGGACACCGGTGAACAGGCCCTCGAAATCGCAGAAACGCTGGTGCGCAGCGGAGCGCTCGACGTGCTGGTGGTTGACTCCGTGGCGGCGCTGGTTCCCAAGGCGGAGCTCGAAGGGGAAATGGGCGATGCCCAGATGGGCCTGCAGGCACGCCTCATGTCGCAGGCGCTGCGCAAACTCACGGGCAGCATCAGCAAATCCAAGACAACCGTTATTTTCATCAATCAGCTGCGCATGAAAATCGGCGTCTTTTTCGGCAATCCCGAAACCACGACCGGCGGTAACGCGCTCAAATTCTACTCATCCCAGCGTCTTGACATCCGCAAGATGACTTCCATTAAAAACGGTCAGGATGTCATCGGTTTCCGGACCCGGGTGAAAGTGGTTAAAAACAAACTGGCCGCTCCTTTCCGGGAAGCGGAATTTGACATTATTTTCGGCGAAGGCATCTCGCGCGAAGGCGATGTGCTGGACCTCGCTGCGGAAAACGGCATTGTTGAAAAAAGCGGAGCCTGGTATTCCTACAAGGGCGACCGTCTGGGTCAGGGACGCGACAATTCCCGGATTTTCCTCAAGGATAATCCGGATGTCCTTGCGGCCGTGGAAAATGACGTCCGCGAAAAGCTTGGAATCGTGGAAAAAGATCAGGAATCCTAGCGTGAAAGCCCTGGATCTGGCGGCAGCCAAGCAGAAAGCGTATCGTCTTTTATCGATGCGGCCTCATTCGGAAAAAGAACTGGAAAAAAAGCTGCGGGAGAAGGGATTTCCCGCAGCTGTCGTAAAAGAAGCGCTGGAAAAACTCCTCGATTTGAAGTATCTCAATGACGCGTCTTTTGCCATGCAGTGGGCGCGGAACCTCGCGACAAACAAACTGTGGGGCAATCGAAAAATCATCGCCAGCCTGCAGGAAAAAGGCGTACCTGCCCGTTTGATCAACGATGCCGTCGCTTCGGCTAGGCAGGACATGACCGAAGAAAACGCCATTGCCATTTTGATTAAAAAACGGACGGCAAGGAAGAGCACGGTGTTAATGAACGTCAAAGAAAAACAGAGAATATTCCAAAGCCTGATGGGGCGCGGATTCCCCCCGGGCTTGATCTTACATCAACTGGGAAAGTCAGCGGAGGAAGATACGGATGGTTAAAACAGGCGACGCGATACGGGAAAGTTTTATTAAATTTTTTGAAGGCAAGGGACACACACGGGTTCCAAGCTCCGCGCTGATTCCCAAGGATGACCCCACACTCCTTTTCACCAACGCGGGAATGGTACAGTTTAAAAACGCATTTCTGGGTCTCGAGAACAGGGGTTATACGCGGGCCGTATCCTGCCAGAAATGCGCACGCGCCGGCGGCAAGCACAATGATCTGGAAAACGTCGGAGTTACCGCACGCCATCACACCTTTTTCGAAATGCTGGGCAATTTTTCCTTCGGCGACTATTTCAAGGAAGAAGCGATTTCCTGGGCATGGGAATATCTCATTGACGTGGTCAAACTGCCCAAGGATAAACTATGGGTGACAATTTTCGAAAACGACGACGAGGCTTATAAAATCTGGCACGAAAAAATGAATGTGCCCGCGGAACGCATCATCCGCATGGGGGAAAAAAGCAATTTCTGGATGATGGGGGAAACCGGCCCCTGCGGCCCCTGCTCCGAAATCCTCTACGATCAGGGTGAAGGAACCGGTTGTGGCCGCCCCGAATGCGATATTTATTGCGACTGCGACCGCCACCTGGAAATCTGGAACAACGTTTTCACACAATACGACCGCGACGAAACCGGCAAACTGACTCCTCTGGCCAAACCCAGCATCGACACCGGCATGGGATTGGAGCGCCTCACCGCCGTCATCCAGGGCGTTAAAAGCAACTATGATACTGATCTGTTCGCGCCGATCATCCGTTTTGTCGAAAAAACAGCCGGAAAAATCTACGGCAAAAACGCGGACCATGACATCTCCATCCGTGTCATCTCGGACCACAGCCGCGCCGTCACTTTCTTAATCGGTGACGGGATCATGCCGTCGAACGAAGGCCGCGGTTATGTGCTGCGCCGGATCCTGCGCCGTGCCGCCCGCCACGGAAAAATGCTCGGCATCAACAAACCGTTTCTGAATGAGGCGGCGATGGTCGTCATCGACATGATGAAATACACTTACCCGGATCTGGCCGACAAGGCATCCTACATTACCAAAGTCATCCTCAACGAAGAGCAGCGTTTCATGGAGACGCTGGACGCGGGGCTGCGCGTTTTGCAGGAAGAAACGGCCGGGCTCAAAGAAGCGGGCAAATCGGTTTTGCCGGGCTCGCTGATTTTCAAGCTTTATGACACTTTTGGATTCCCGACCGATTTAACGGCGGATATCGTTAAAAAAGACGGTATGACCCTTGATATGGACGGATTTGAAGCCCAGATGGAGCTGCAGCGCGAACGGGCGCGCGGTGCCTGGAAAGGCAGTGGTGAAGAAGCAGTGGCGGAATGTTACCTGAAAGTATCGAGTTCAGGAATCCAGAGCGAGTTCTGCGGCTACGAAGGTTTGACCCGCGACAAGGCAAAAGTGACCGCCATCCTTGTGGACGGAAAACCTGTGGACATCGCACGCGAAGGACAACAGGCCGAAATCGTCCTTGATGCCACGCCTTTTTACGGCGAATCCGGCGGGCAAACAGGCGACACAGGGTACCTGGAAGGAGCTGATTTCAATTTCATTGTTGAGGATACGAAAAAGCCGGTTGAGAACTTCATCGTCCATAAAGGCAGCGTGAAAAGCGGCGAAATCAAAATCGGAGCAACCGCAAATCTGGTAGTCGATCTGGAACGACGCAGGGCCATTGCCGCCAATCACTCCGGCACGCACATTCTTCAGGCAGCGCTCAAGGCCGTGCTGGGGGACCATGTCAAGCAGTCCGGATCGCTGGTCAACGCCGAACATCTGCGTTTTGACTTTACCCACTTTTCCAAAATCAGCGACGAAGAGATTCAACGCATAGAAACCATTGCCAACGACATGATCCGCAAAAACCTGTTGGTTCAGACGGAAGTCTGCTCGCTGGAAGACGCCCTCAAGACTGGAGCCACGGCGGTGTTTGACGAAAAATACGGTGCGACCGTGCGCATTGTCAAGATGGGAGACATGAGCATGGAACTTTGCGGCGGAACGCACGTGGAGCGGACCGGGGACATCGGACTTATAAAAATCATACATGAATCGGCCATTGCCGCAGGCGTTCGCAGAATCGAAGCCGTCACCGGACGGGAAGCCGTTTTGCATATTCAAAAAGCGGAGGAAGAATTAAAACAGACCGCGGGCCTGTTCAAAGCCGGACACCTGGAAGTTTACGACCGCGCCGAGAAACTGCTTAAGAACGTGAGAGAATTGGAAAAGGAGATTGAGGGTCTGAAAGGCAAACTTGCCGCAAAAGATTCCGGTGACCTGATGGGCCGTGTGCGGGACATCGCCGGTGTAAAAGTGCTGGCCGAGGAAGTGAACATTTCCGACGCAAAAACCCTGCGCGACTTCGGCGACAAACTGCGCGACAAAATGGCCTCGGGCATCATTCTTCTGGGCAGCAGAACCGGTGACAAAGCAATGCTCCTGTGCATGGTCACAAAGGATCTGTCCGGAAAGTATCACGCGGGAAATATCATCAAAGAACTGGCCCCGATCGTCGGCGGCAAGGGCGGCGGCCGTCCCGACATGGCCCAGGCCGGAGGCACCGAACCGGAAAATCTGCCTCAGGTTTTCCCGGCGCTGGAAAAGCTTCTGGCTTCGTGAGCTATTTGCCAAACTTTGACCGATATCATCGCAATGAATAAAGAATGACGCATTCGAAGACCGCACGTCTTACGAAACGGTATCGGGTCTGTCATGAATGATTATTTCTGCTTTCAAATATCCCAAATGATGCTATGATTATACGCAAATCAGGCATAATCGTATTTACCCCCACGGAACCTTGAGTAACAGGATGGGCTTCAGAGGGTCCGCGTATTCATAAAAGTGACGTTTGAGTAAGAACGTTGGAGAGTTCAATTCATAAAGCGGGGAGGGAAATGTCATGACATCCAATGAAAAACAAAATCTCGTTCCGGCGGCCATCATCCTTGGAATTTCTCTGATTGCAGGACTAACTCTGGGGGGATACTTTGTCGGGAAAGGTGTCACCCGTTTCAAGTCGGATACCCGCACGGTCACAGTCAAGGGCCTGGTGGAAAAAGAGGTCAAGGCGGACCAGGCGATCTGGGCATTGAATTTCAGAAGAGCCGGCGAAGATATTATAGACATTCACAACAAAATCACATTTGACCGGGACACCACCGTTGCCTTCCTTAAAAAGCAGGGGTTTAAAGACAAGGAAATCAGCCGGCAGCCGACGCGGACCATCGATAAACTCGCCCGCGAATACAGTCAAAACCAGGCAGGCGACAGATTTCGATATGTTGCAACCAGTTCCGTAAAGGTAACGACCACAAATATCGACCTCGTGACCAAAGCCCTGGGCGCCACTGAAGAATTGCTCAAATCAGGCGTACTCCTGGATGGACAGCAGGGGGAAGGCATGGCCAACCCCCGCTATGTTGTCACAACATTTAACGACCTGCGCCCGCAGCTCCTTGCCGAAGCCACAAAAAACGCCCGCCTCACCGCTTCACAATTTGCCTCTGATTCCGGCGCCACAGTCGGAAGAATTTGTTCTGCAAACCAGGGAATGATCCAGATATTCGGCAGCGACGGCAACGATGAATCTGCCCCGTACAGCCCGACAAGCACTTCTGTGAAAAAAATTCGGGTTGTGAGCACCTTTGCGTTTGAGCTGAAATAGGGGCCTGAAAGTATTTCTGCCAGGCCCTTTGTCCTGTTCATCAAGGCTTCGGCTGAATTTATCCGTAAACATGGTCATTTCCATAAAAGGAGGAAATCATGAAAAAGATAAATGCGGCAGTGTTCAGCATCATGCTGGCAGTTGTTTTAAGCAGCTCTTCAGCTTTTTCTCAAAGTGATATTCCCCTGGTACCTCTCGTGAAGCCGATCAACCCGAAACTCATCAGGATCAGCGGGACCTGGAATTATAGCGCAACAATGCCCTCAGTTCAGGGAATGTGCCCTGCCGGTGGTCCGGCATCAGGCACATTGACGATCAGCAAGGGCGGTGGGGTTCGTCCTTACATTCTTGTTTTTCAATCCGGCAGAGTGTGCAACCCTGCATCTCTGTGCACCTTCAACGGTACGTTGTCGGGAAATGAACTTGTCTTTGTCAATGAGGCCAGGGTTGATGATGAGGGAGGAGAAGTGACAAACGCCTTTCGATTGACCGTTTTAACGAATGAACTGGCAACCGGGGAAGCCAGTTCGCGGTATCTCCATCCCGATGGCATGGAGTGCCAATGGAGTTATGGAATTACTTTAAGGAGAAAATCCGGAAAATAAAAATTATACCACTTACAGGAAAATCATCATTCATGATGCCGGCAGAACCGGCATCCTTGCCTTAAAACTGGCAGTTTCAAATAGCTTAATGCTTAAAATCACAGTGGTTTCTCACTTAATCAGCAGATTCACGGCATTTTCATTGCATTATTTAAAAGGTTTATTTATATTGCGCTACAGGAAAAATAATGGGTATTATTATTCCGAAGCAGTTTTAACGGCTGAAGGATCTGTTTTGAAGTTTTGTAATTCTAATCCCGTTCATCGGTTAAATGCTGAACAATGAACACCCAAACGGGTTTTGAACACGGCAAGTCTCATAATAACCTGATCGGGAATCATGATTCGTCAAAGAAGTAACTGTGAAACATCCTGCGGAGAAAAGCGTGTGGAGCCTATATTTCAAATTCCAACCCTGATAAATTCCCAACAAACAATTTGAGCGAGACCATGGAAAGAAAAAAACGCGAATCCAACAAATCACCCGAACGTACCAGTCCCATTACATCCTCTCAGAAGCCCAGTGTCCAAATCAATAAAGCGTTAAACACCCTGAGCGACGCAGCAAAAAAACTCGAATCCCGGATGAAACAGGCCGAGTTCTCGTCTGAAAAAGACGGGAAGCCTGTCATTGCGAAAAGAAATATTACGATAGAAGATTTGAGCGAAGCCATGGAAAGGCAAAAACAGCAGCCTGACAAGACACCTGCTCAAATCCTTCGTGAGATGGGTCTCATCCAAGCCAATTCCTATATGAACATCAGCAAAGCATTGAACGGTCTCCATGCTGTTACAAAGAAGCTCGAATCCAAAATTCAGGAAGCGGAATCCTCGTCCAATAAAATCGGCCAGATTCTGGTGTCGAAAGGAATCATATCGGAATCTGATTTAAAAACAGCGATGGACATGAAAAAACGTGAGCCCGGTAAATATCTTGGGCAAATACTGTGTGAAATGGGCCTTTCCCAATCCAAAATCATGAAAGGCCTTTACTACAGCAACAAAAGAAAAAAACTGGGAGAAATTCTCATCGAGCTGGATATCATAACCCGGGAGCAGTTAAATGACATTCTCGAGCAGCAAAAGCAGCAAAAATATTTCGGCGTTCACAAAAACCTGGGGACCCTGCTGGCCAAAAGCAAGATGATCACAGAGAAAGACTACGTCCATGCTCTGTCTGCTCACTTCAGTATGCCTGTTGTTTCTTTAAGAGGTTACACCGTATCCCGCATCCTGCAAAAAGCCATAGGCGAACAATATGCATTGAAGAATCGGATTGTCGTTTTAAATAACAGCGCTAGGAAATTGACCGTAGCGGTCGCGGATCCCCATTTATCCGTTTTTGAATATCTGGAAAAAGCCATCCCCAAAGAAAAACATATCGTCTTTTGCATTGCCAAATCCTCGGAAATAGAAAAGTGCCTTGATAACGTCTATGATTATTACAGATACGTTCGTTATTGAAATTGCGGTTTTGAAACGTCGTACGTCAATCCTTTCTTCCTTGTTACAGCGGCCGTTCTGAAATACAGAACAGATGTGCATTCCATAAACATGGCACAATTGTTTTGACAATCAAAACCATTCCCTTTATGCTCAACCACAAGACAGCGGGGGGAATTGCCATCATGACGCGGTCACAAGGATATCTTTTAAAATTTTTTTTCTTCTTGCTGGCCTTCATTATCCTCGCAACATTTACCCGAGCGCCTGTTCATTCCTACACAATTCGTACGGTAAAAGGAACCGTCACCCGGGTGTATGACGGAGACACAATTCAATTAACAACACCAAATCAAACCATTCTTAAGGTCAGGCTGTATGGTATTGATGCACCCGAAACACCGAAGACCGATCACCGGAAAGGCCAATGGAATATCCCCGGACAATCTCTAGCAAAAGAATCGGCCAAAGCTCTTAAAAATAAAGTTTTCGGCAATAAGGTAAAACTGGACATTATTGAGGTTGATCAATACAGGCGCATGGTTGGAATTATCCGTCTGGAAGACAGGAATATCAATCTGGAAATGATCAGAGAAGGATACGCGGACTGTTATTTCGAATACCTTCGGTATCCTTACAGCAAACCATTTCTTGATGCCCGCAGGGAAGCTAAATCAGCAAAAAGAGGAATATGGTCGCTGCCGGAATACGAACGGCCAATGGAATTCCGCAGGCGTTATAGAGTGCAGGGCATGGATTAATTTGACCGCGACATTAAGGATGTGATAGAAAAAGCTCTGCCAAAGAAATGATGCTGCGCCGTTACGAACCAAGGGCAAAGTAACATTAACCTTTTAAAAAATTGAAGGGAGGTTGGTCATGGGAATCTTATCATGGATCGCGATGGGACTTATCGTGGGCGTTCTTGCAAAATTAATCATGCCGGGCAAGGACCCTGGAGGTATTATCATTACCATCCTGATCGGCATTGCCGGTGCTTTCCTGGGGGGATATATCGGGTCCTTTCTCGGAGTCGGAACCGTTACCGGATTCAACATGATAAGCCTGCTTCTGGCAATCGGAGGAGCTCTTCTTTTGTTGATTCTGTATCGCCTGATTAAGCGGTAAAATAAACAATCTCTTGGAGGATGCCACGGAGGTTTATTATGACCATGAATGAAATCAAAGACTTTCTTCTTTTTTGCACTATCGTCAATTATGTAATGCTTCTAATCTGGGCAGGAGCATTCATCCTGGCCCATGACTGGATGTACAAGCTGCACAGCCGCTGGTTCAAAATCCCGGCTGAAACATTCGATGCGATTCATTACGCGGGCCTGGCCGGGTACAAAATTGCCGTCATCCTGTTTAACCTTGGACCGCTGATCGCGCTTTGGATTCTTTTCTAAAAGATGAACACGTTTTTTAAAACTGGCTACCCTCTTCCCCTCAGGCTTCTGTCGCTGTCCCTAACGGATCTCCATTTCCTGTATCGGTTGCGGCAGTGATTGAGTGCGAGAATCAGGATCGTGTTCGCGGTCAGATACAGCATGCTTTCCACAGGGTTTTGTCGGCTCTGTTCCCGCAATATAAAATTCTTCGCGCTGGACAGGACATCCGGACGTTGCCAATTCATTTGTTTCCGGATCAATCATAACACCGACAACCGTATCGGGTTTTGAAAAATCAGACACAGGTTTCCCGGCCAGAGCGTTACGCATAAAGCGTCCCCAAACGGGCGCACAGACGGCCCCGCCCGTAAAACCTGTCCCTCCCGGTTTTGGCCTGTCATAGCCCACCCAGACTCCCGCGATGATCTGAGGGGTATAACCGATGAACCACGCGTCCCGGTAATCGTCTGTTGTGCCCGTTTTCCCTGCAGCCGGACGCTTCATAACAAAACTCTTCATGGTTTTTGCGGTGCCATAGATCAGAACGTCTTTAAGCATCTGCGTTGTTATAAAAGCGGATGCGGGGGAAAGGACAGAGGATACGGACGGGGGTGTTTCCGTCCAGGTCCTGCGATTGCGATCAAAGACACGGATGATCGTTCGGGACTGGGGCCGCAGACCGCTGTTCGCGAATGGTGTATAAGCGGAGACAAGGTCATGCAGGGTAACTTCGCCGGAACCGAGAGCAAGGGTGAGGTCATTTCCCGTGTTTAAAGTCAGCCCGAGCCGGGAAGCAAAATCAACAAAATAAGGAACTCCCATAGCATCAAGGAGCTTTACGGAAATGACATTGTTTGAATATGCCAGGGCCTGCCTTAGGGTTAAATCTCCGTAATATTTCCGCTGGAAGTTTTTAGGGGTCCATTTCCTGCCGTTCCCTCGCCCGTAAGAAACCGGAGCATCGTTGAAAATGGTTCCCGCCGTGTATCCTTTTTCAAGGGCCGCCGCGTAGATCACGGGTTTGATGGCGGAACCAGGCTGACGTCTGGCTGAAAAAGCCCGGTCGTAAGGATTCTCAATAAAATCAATACCACCTACGGCCGCCAGGACATCTCCTGTTTTCGGATCAAGAGCCACAAGCGCGCCCTGCAGCTGCGGATTGATGCTCTGGACACCTTCCCGCAATGCTTTCTCCGCCAGCCGTTGCATACGTAAATCCATGGCTGTGATGACATCAAGACCTCCTTGCTCAATAATATCCGGCCCGTATTGCTCCATCAGCTTTTTGCGGACATGGGCCACATAATACGGGGCTTCTCCCTGTTTTGTGAAGGAAACACGACGTGAGCGGAGTTCTTTCGCCTTCCGCGAGGTGATCATTTTCAGGCTTACCATCTGACTTAAAATAAGTCTCTTTCTCTTGTCGATCATTGCCGGGTCGCCCAGAGGATTGTAGTGCGTCGGAGCCTTAGGCGTCGCAGCCAGGATGACACACTCTATCTCGTTCAACTCCTGAGGCGTTTTGTCAAAATAAAGCCGGGCGGCCTGCGCAATGCCCCATGCCCCGTTTCCGAAATAGACCTCGTTGAAGTACATCTCGAGAATCTGCTTCTTGGTGTATTTATTTTCATATTCCATGGCCAGGATTCCTTCCCGGACCTTTCGCTCAATCGTCTTCTCCCCCTTAAAATACTTGTTCTTGATCAACTGCTGGGTAATCGTCGAACCGCCTTCCGCCATCCGTCCTTTCATCACATCCTTAACAAGGGCGCGGGCGATTCCCCGCATATCAATCCCGCTATGCTCATAAAAGCGGGCATCCTCAACGGCAATGAGCGCTTTTTGCAGAAAGACGGGAACCTGATCAATTTCAACCCAGTAGCGCTTCTCCGCGAGAATGCGGCCGACAAATCTCCCCTGACTGTCAAATACCCTGATGGATTTGTAACCCTTTGGCAAATAAGGATATGCTGCAATGTTTTCTCCGGCAAAAGCCGTTGAAGCAAGCACCAGAAACAGTAAAAATGAGCAGACGCAGATCAGCCGACGGTGTTTACAGTGAAAAAGTTTACATGAAACCAAAATATTTTTTACTCCCCTTGATCCTTACATAAATTTAAATCATGACGATGCCCGGATATGCTTATCACGCAAGTCAGGATGCGCGATGCTTCTCACGGCCAGTACGCGACCCTTCCTGTATCTCCGATTCCGGAAATCCCTTTGAGTAACAGTTTGTCCCTCCGCTCCGGAGATGGGGTTATACCAAGTTGCATTCAAAGGATAACGCGGCGGCAAGGAGGAGGCTCCGCAGGCGTATTATTGACGCGTGACCTTTAGGTTATACGTTGAGGAAGCCGACCCCCATGCCTGGGGGCACGCGACAATGCCAACAAAGTTAGCCAAAGACCGGATGCGCGTTCCGTAAGGAAGCGCAAAAAGAAACAAGTCCTCCCCTATCGGTAGTTGCCACTCTGAAATTGGCAACTATATGCGGCTTGGTATCAGGATCTTCTTTTTTCTTTGACGCGAACTATAGGAAAGGTGGCCATTTGTCAATTTATATTGACGGTCCGTTCATGTATGCAAATCAACCAAATTTGAGCTGATGTCTGTCTGAAATCATTCTTTCAATGGTGTTCCCGCAATACAAGATGTGATCTCTTGCCTTTGCCTGTTCCCGCAGGGGCTCTTGATATCCAGTTTGGGATGAGGGAAACCGGTTTTCGGATCTATGTATGAAACGATGGTGTCCCAATTCAGAAGACCCTTGCGATCAAAATTTAATCGAAGCAGCCAGCCGGTGCGACCGGCGTCATCATCATATTCATCGAACACAAAATTACCCAGACTGTATACAATCAAACCTCCATTGTAATACTCAACGGTTTGAAGGATGTGTGGATGGCTGCCGACGACAACCGTGGCACCGGCATCAATCATTTTACGGGCCATCATTTTCTGCCTTTCACAGGGAAGCGGTTCGTTCTCCCAGCCCCAATGCATGTAAGTGATCACGATATCCGGATTATCTTGCCGG
Source organism: uncultured Smithella sp. (assembly GCA_964394715.1). Taxonomy (GTDB): domain Bacteria; phylum Desulfobacterota; class Syntrophia; order Syntrophales; family Smithellaceae; genus UBA8904. Next base: position 65,846 of record CAYMYR010000003.1, on the reverse strand, counting down.
AGCGTCCTTTTAATGTCGGCTACCACCTGCTCATCTTCAGAACTCCAGGCAACCCCCGGCATGCTTGCACCCGCCTCGAATTGTCTTGGAAAAAACTCGTTGTATCCCAAAAGAGCAATACGGAATCCTTTTCGCTCAATGATAAGCGGAGTGTGCGCTTCACTTAAATTATAGCCGGCGCCAAAGTAACTGAGTCCGCCTTTTTTTAAATGCTGAAAGGTCTCCTTCAATGCGCCCTGTCCATAATCTCCCGAATGATTATTGGCCAGTGACATGGCGTCGAAATAACGTTTTAAAACGGGAACTGTTGCAGGAGCTGCCCGGAAAATATAAGGTTTGTTCAAAGGTTTACCCCCTGACGCAACCGATGTTTCCAGGTTTCCTATATTGATGTCACTGGATTTAAAAAAATCAGCAAATGCAGTAAAAGGGTCGCGGCCCTTGATGATAAGATCACCTGGCAGCCCTGCAACCATTATATCTCCCACAAAACTGATCCGCACAATCTGGTCCTGAGCAAAACCTACACGGGGAAATAATAAAAATAGAAACAAAAAAATCATCAACCTTGAAATTTTCATGCTTCCCTTTTCAAAATATTTATTTCCAACGGCAGCAATATTGAAAGAGTCTTCCCAGAGCGGGTTCATAAACATTTTGCAAGCCTGTAAATCCGAACGCCTGGTTGTCATCCCCGACTAAAAACGGGGGTAAATACTTCACCTGATGGACTGGCGCTTGTCCTGCCTTTGAAAGATAATAAACATAAATATTAATCGCCGCATCATCAGCCGGAGGCACGATATAGACCACCTTGAAAAGAAAATTCGTTTTGATTATTTCTTCAGTTTTAGAATTTTTAAATGTAATTTGTATTGCTTCAACCTTGTAAGGATCCGTGACCGGCTTTATGATCATAGATTGCGTAGAGCCGCCATAATGATACGTACACTCAAGATTTTTATATGGCAGTGAAGCACAAGATACAAAAAAAACAGGAACAATCAAAAGATAATAACGATAATTTTTCAAGTTATTCATGTTTTGACAAACACCTCCCCTTCAAAGCCATCAGATCTTTGTCAATGGTTGCCTTCTGCGATTCTGACTGCAGTCTTATGCGGGCGGTTGATCAATTTTCGGCAATGCGCCTGGCGATATGCTCAAGGGCCTCCTCCACCTGGTCGATGAGGATCAGGCAAAGATCACCGGTTTCGAGGCGGTTCAGTGCCTCGTCAATAGCCAGGAACTCGCCGTGAATTTCTTCGATATGGCGTGTGCGTTCAGTTCCTCCGAGGCCTTCACGCAGAATAGCCAGAACTTCACCATCCTTTCGGCCGCGTTGGCAGGCATCCTGGTAAAGGATAACCTCGTCGAAGGCGTGGCCCAGTATTTCTGTCTGGCGGCGAATGTCTTCGTTGCGGCGATCACCGGCACCACTGATAACCACCAAGCGCTTTTTAGCCGGCATAGTTTCTATGGCATCGACCAGAGCTTGAATAGCATCGGGATTGTGCCCATAGTCGGCAATGAGAGTGGCACCGTGATAATCGAAGACGTTGAACCGGCCAGGTGCCATCTGGGCATCGTTCACGAAGGCGGCAAGGCCGGCGGCGATGGTATCCTGGGAAACACCCAGTGCCCAGCAGGCCGCTGTTGCAGCCATGGCATTCTCGATCTGGAAGCCGATGTTGCCACCGCTGGTGATGGGGATAGATGCCAGGGGAATGCGATGCTCTGTTCTGCCTTCGGCCTGGACAATGAAATTTCCCTCGGCATAGACTACCCTTTTCCCCTGTGCACGATGGGTGGCGATCAAAGGGTGGAAACTGTCACGGGCAAAATAGATGACCTTGCCCGGGCAGTTGGCCGCCATTGACGCAACGTGGGGATCTGCGGCATTGAGCACGGCATAGCCGCTTTTGGTCACGTTCTCGACAATAACGCGCTTGACGACGGCCAGATCCTCAACAGTAGTGATGTAGTTGAGACCCAGGTGGTCACCTGTACCGATATTGGTAATCACGGCCACGTTACAACGGTCGAAACCGAGACCCTCACGCAGCACGCCGCCACGTGCGGTCTCAAAAACGGCAATGTCTACATCCGGGTGCAGCAGGACATTGCGTGCGCTTTTAGGACCGCTGCAGTCGCCCTTGTCGATACGCCGGCCTTTAACGTAGACGCCATCTGTGCTGGTCAAGCCTACACATCTGCCGTCTTTGGCCAGGATATTGCTGATGAGGCGTGCTGTGGTGGTTTTGCCGTTGGTTCCGGCAACGGCCACCACGGGGATACGTGCATCCTCACCCGGCTTGAACATCATGGAAACAACGGCTTCTCCTACAGAACGACCCTTGCCATAGGAGGGTGAAAGGTGCATACGAAGACCGGGGGCCGCATTCACTTCGACAATACCGCCTCCCTGTCCTTCCAGTGGTTTCAGGACCGTCTCACAGACCACATCGATGCCGCAAATGTCAAGGCCAACGGTCTGGGCGGCAGCAACAACGCAGGTGGCCAGCTCCGGATGTACATCGTCTGTAACGTCTGTGGCTGTACCGCCGGTAGACAGGTTTGCATTGCTGCGCAGGATGACGCGGTTGCCTTTGGGCGGCACGGAGTCGGCCTGGAAACCCTGTACGGTCAGGCGGGCAAGGGCGATGTCATCGAAGCGGATTTTGGTAAGGGACGTCGCATGGCCTTCACCGCGACGCGGATCGGCGTTTACCTGTTCAACCAGTTCGCGAACAGTGTGCACGCCATCACCGATCACCTGTGGCGGGTCACGGCGGGCGGCGGCTATCAGCTTGTTGCCAATGACCAAAAAGCGGTAGTCATGACCCGGCAGGTAACGCTCCACCAGGACTTCGTCGCAGAATTCAATGGCTGTATTATAGGCCGCCGTGATCTCCTCGCGGGTATGGATATTGACCGAGATGCCTTTCCCCTGGTTGCCGTACCGCGGTTTCACCACTACCGGACCGCTGATTTCATGAACTGCGTTCCAGGCATCGTCGGCGCTGATGACCGGACGGCCTAAAGGCACCGGCAAGCCGGTGGCGTGCAGCAAATGTTTGGTCAGTTCCTTATCCTGGGCAATGGATTCAGCAACGGCATTGGAAAGATCCGTTTCGGCGGCCTGAATGCGGCGTTGTTTGCTGCCCCAGCCGAGCTGTACAAGGCTTCCCTGTGTCAATCGGCGGTAAGGAATACCACGTGCGACGGCGGCCTCGACGATAGACCCGGTGGAAGGGCCGAGTCGAACATGCTCATCCAGTTCTTTAAGGCGGGCAAGAGCGCCGGCACGGTCGAAGGGCTTGTTTTCAAGAGCGGCCTTGATGAGTTGTTCGGCCAATGTGAAGGCAAGCCGGCCGACATCTTCCTCGCTGTATTCGACCACCACTTGGTAAGTACCGCTATTGATTGTCTCCGAGGTGCGGCTGAAGGTAACAGGACACCCGGCCTGGGCCTGCAGACCCAGGACGGCAAACTCCAGAACCCGTGCCATGGGCACGGCCTTGTAATGTCCGCTGGCGTTCATGAATCCGATCTCCGGAAATCGCTCGCGCAGGCGTTCTTCGAAACCGGGGAGGGTATCCAGGGAGCGCTCGTTTTCACCGCAGGTGACAATGGCCTCGATTGCTGTATTGCGAGTCCAAAGATTGGGGCCACGCAGGGCCCGGATGCGTGAAACTTCCATGAAGTCCTCTTTCTATTTCAAATGGGCACGGTTGCCCTGTCTGTTCTTCTTATGGCGCCTGCGGCCGTTGCCGGTGCGACCTCTGGCGTGCAGTGCTTCCTGCTCGAAAGCCTTGATACCGGCAATCAGCAGTCCCAGCGGCATCTTCAAAGCCCAGCCCGCAGCCAGCACCGCCAGAACATTATCAATGCGAAACGGTTCATTGCCTAACTGTACGCTGGGAATTTCTGTCAGGCGGGCCAAACGGGTCTCAACATTGCCGGCAACCAGGATAATCTCGCCTTGTTTCACTACGGCGGCTCGTCCCCCCCTGGCGCAATGCTCAATGATGACGGGACTTTCAGCGTCCCGGGCAAAAAAGATCACCTCTCCGTCGGAGAGGTTTGCCATTTCCACCAATTTCGGGTCGGCTGCATTGAGAACGGATGTGCCGGTCTTTAGGACAACATCCACCTGTGTGCGCAGTACCTTGTATAGATCATCGGTATCCTCGATAGAGAAATCGGGATACTTTTCTTCAGGATCCAGATTGGTCACCACACCTACCTGACAACGATCGTAAGCCAGACCCTCGCCCAGAATGGCGCGGATACCGTTCTCCAGAATGGCCGTCTCCACGGAGCGGTTGAGCAACAACCGGCGGGCCGCGGTCCAATTGGCGGCGTCAGTCTTCTGCACATGGCGGCGATTCAGAAAAAGACCATCGGTGCTGGCAAGGCCGACAAACTTTCCGGACAGACGAACCAGATGGCCAAGACAACGGGCAACGGAGGTCTTTCCCCTGGAACCCGAAATGCCGACGATGGGTATACGCCCTGTTTCGCTTTCTGGAAAAAGGTAATCGACAATGGCCCTGCCCACCGGACGCGGCTGACCAACCGCGGGCTTAAGGTGCATCAGCAGACCAGGACCGGCGTTGACCTCGACGATTGCTCCATGCTGCTCGAACAGGGGGCTGGAAATATTTTCCACCACCAGATCGATGCCGGCGATATCAAGGCCGATGATGCGTGCAGCCAGAGCAGCCAGGGCAGCATTGTCCGGGTGAACATCGTCGGTGACGTCGAAGGCGTGGCTGTCCGTACGCTGGATCAGTATTTTTTTGCCTGCAGGCGGAATGGATTCCGCGGTGAAGCCCTGACGGGCCAGTTCCATGGTAACGATGGAATCGATCAGAATTTCAGAAAGCGGATGCAGTTCGGTCGGGCCCCGGCGCGGGTCGGAATTGATCTGACTCCCGATCAGTTCCTTTACGGTGGATTTGCCATCTCCCTCCACATACACTACGTCGCCGCGGGTGGCGGCGGCCAGTTTGCCGCCGACAATGAGCAAGCGGTGTTCGGTGCCCGGGATGGAGCGCTCTACAAGAACACCGCTGCCTTCATTGACGGCAACGGAATAGGCCATTTCCACTTCTTCTTTGGTCTTTACGTCAATGAAGACACCGCGACCGTGATTGCCGTCGATGGGTTTGACACAAACCGGCAGACCGATATCCAGAGCAGCTTCCCAGGCATCCTCCGGGCTGTCCACCTCACGGCCTTCGGGTACAGGAACGCCACAGGAGGAAAGCAATGTCTTGGTCAGGTCTTTGTCGCGGGAGATGGTCTCGGCAATTGCACTGGTCCGGTCAGTTTCCGCCGTCCAGATTCGGCGCATGGAGGCACCATAGCCGATCTGTACCAGGTTGCCGCCGGGCAGAAGACGGATCGTGGGAATGCCGCGTTCTGTTGCGGCATCGACAATGCATGCTGTGCTGGGGCCAAGGCAAAGAGAATCAGCCATGTCGGTGAGGTGTTCAATGGTGGCAGTCACGTCAAAGGGACGATCCTCCATGGCGGCCAAAATCAGGTCACGGGCGGCATGAAGGGCGGCTCGGGTGACATCCTCCTGCCAGGCGCGTATGACCACCTTGTAAATTCCACGGTGGTTGGTCCCGCGGGCCTTGCCGAAGCCACCGGGGAGACCGGCCAGATTTTGCAGTTCCAGGGTAACGTGCTCCAGGATATGACCGGGCCAGGTGCCCTCTTTTACCCGACGCAGGAAGCCGCCTCGTTCTCCATAGCTGCAGCGGTGGTCTTCCAGGGAGGGAAGCCACGCCGACAGACGCTCATAGAATCCGGGTATGGTGCTGGAGTTTGCATCTTCCAGACCATGGATATTGATCCAGGCCTCCAGTACAGGACGGTAAGTCCACATGTTGGGGCCGCGTAATGAAACAATCTTCAGGAATTCGATATCTCTTTTGCTCATCATGGTGCCTTTCCGGGTATCCTGGCAGGATACAGTGAACTGCCCGGTATCGCCTTCAGATCGGAATGGCTGTCAGAATTACCGGTCATCCTATTTATTTTAAACCAGAGAATCATAGAAATCCATCCAGAAATTTGCGGCTGTTCCGGTCCAGTTTAGACAGATCACGCACCAGGAAATGAATACCGTTGCTATCGGAGATCAAAAGCATGGTTCGGGAGATGCGGTGGATATCGTCTTCGCTCTCAAGCACAAGAGTGAAGGGACCGCGGTCGGTATCGACCTTCCATGTACTGGGTATCGTGAACCCGGAAATGGCTTTGAGTGCGCGGATCTCCGGTACAAACTCGCGATTGGCCAGTTCTTCTTCCACCAGGTTGCGCTGGGCGTCTTCAAGATCGGCAAGGCAATCAATCCAGGCCACTTCGTGACCATCCGCACCGACCAGAGAAATGCCTTTGTCCGGGGCAGCGATGGGAAAAGAGCGTATGGGAACGACTTCTTCCCGGGTGCCCTCAGCCGTGATGAGAATCAGCCTGCCAAAGGAGTTGTGCATGAATTGAAGGTTGGAAGTGTTCATGCGGCGTGCTCCCTGAACTGACTAACGGCACGGGGAATTTCCGGTTCGGTATCAACGTTTCTGGCCTGGGCCTGGTAAAGACGGTAGTAGTGGCCTTCCTTTGCCATCAGTTCATCGTGACTGCCCATTTCCACGATCTGGCCACGGTCCATGGCCACGAGCCGGTCGGCCTTTCGGAGGGTGGACAGGCGGTGGGCGATGGCGATGGTGGTGCGGCCAAGCACAAGGTTATCCAGGGCTTTCTGGATCTCCTTCTCGGTCTCGGTGTCAACCGAAGAGGTAGCCTCGTCGAGAATCAGGATCTTCGGATTAATGAGCAGGGCCCGCGCGATGGAGATACGCTGGCGCTCTCCTCCGGAAAGGCCCTGGCCCCTTTCACCCAGTAGAGAATCGTAGCCGTGGGGCAGACTAAGGATAAACTCGTGGGCATGGGCCGCGCGGGCGGCACCGATGATTTCTTCACGGGTGGCATCCGGTTTGCCATAAGCGATGTTGTCGGCAATGGTGCCGAAGAAAAGGAAAGGATCCTGTAGCACCAGTCCGATGTTTCTGCGGAACTCGGCCACCGGAACGGAACGCACGTCCACACCGTCGATGAACACGGCACCTTCGGTTACGTCATAGAAACGACAGATAAGATTCACAAGGGTACTCTTACCGGAGCCGGAATGACCGACAAGCCCGATCATTTCGCCGGGTTTGATCTTGAGGCTGACATCATGAATGACCGCACGGGTGCCATAGCGGAAGCCGACGTTCTTTAGCTCTATCTCGCCTTGCACCTGAGTGAGATGCACCGGGTTGACAGGCTCCGGCACACTGGACACGTGGTCAAGGATATCAAAGATGCGCTTGGTCCCCGCAGCGGCTTTCTGTGTCACGGAAACAATTCGGCTCATGGAGTCCAGCCGGGTATAGAAGCGTCCGATGTATGCGAGGAAGGCCGTAAGCACGCCGACGGTGATCTCTCCTTTGCTGATTTGCCAGATTCCAAAACCCCACACGACCAGCAGACCGACTTCGGTAAGCAGTGTCACCGTGGGACTGAAGAGAGACCATATCCTGTTGATGCGGTCGTTTAAAACCAGGTTGTGGTGATTGGCTTCACGGAAACGGGCGGCTTCACGCCTTTCCTGTGCAAAGGCCTTAACCACACGGATACCGGGAATGACGTCTGCCAGTACGTTGGCAACCTCGGCCCAAATGCGGTCCACCTTCTCAAAACCGGTTCTCAGTCTATCGCGAACGGTGTGGATCATCCAGGCGATGATGGGCAGGGGAAGCAGGGTGACCACAGCCAGCCAGGGATGGATGGAAAAAAGGATGATCGACGTAAGAACGATCATCAGAACGTCCGTGGCAAAATCCAGCAGATGAAGCGAGAGAAAGAGGTTGATGCGGTCCGTTTCCGAACCGATGCGGGCCATCAAATCACCGGTGCGCTTGTTGCCGAAGTATTCCAGCGACAGCTGCAACAGATGCTCAAAAGTTGCGGTGCGCAGGTCACGGCCGATTCTCTCGGACACCACGGCCAGGATATAGGTGCGGGCCCAGCCAAGACCCCAGGCAAGCAGGGCGGCGCCCAGCAGGCCGCTAAGGTATAGCTGTACCAGGTGGACGTTGATGGGCTTGCCGTTCTGGAACGGGATCAGCACGTTGTCCATCAGCGGCATGGTCAGGTAAGGGGGTACCAGGGTAGCACCGGTGGAGGCCAGCGTCAGCACAAAGCCCGCCAATAGACGACCTTTGTAAGGCCTGGCAAATCGCCATAAGCGAAAAAGCGTCCATGTGGAAGGTGGTATCTGCGTTTCCCGGGTACAAATCGGACACTCCTCGACATCGGGTGGAAGGGGTGCCTTGCACCTGGGGCAGAGAATTTCTGCAGGTTTGGCAACCGGCTTACCGGTGACGAAACTTTCTAGTTGTTCCTCAAAAGCCCTCATGACATTGAGAGCGGCCATATTGCGGCCCATGGTGTAGTGCCAGATGGCCAGCCGGCCGCTATCGTCCACCAGCTCCAGCGTGCCAATACCGGCATGGTCGCGATGGCACAGCGAAAGTCCCTCACGAAAATCCCAGCTTTCCCATGCGCCTTTGCCCGGTCTGCACGCCAGCAGGCGACGATTGGTAATAATTACAAGGCTTTCGGCGAAGTGAAGGCGGGTATCGAGATTAATCTCCACCCAGGACTCAATGGTCTCGCCGGCAACGAGGCAGTTTTGCACCTCGCCACGCCAGGAATCAGGCAGTGATTTTTGTGTGTTCGCAGGGGGGCCGGCGATGGATGTCATAGGTCGCATTTTTAAAATGACAACAATTTCATTTACATTTAAGCGGGCTCGAATATAGGAGAGGGTGCCTTGTTTGTCAAGAGGATAATATCTTCCACGAAAACCCTTAAAAAATAAAAAAACAGGAACTTTTCTTCACTTTGTTTTGTCTAAAAAACAAAAGACAAAACATTTTCAGTGTGAAGGAGGAAAATACATGAAAACATTATTAACAATTTGTGCGGTTTTATTCATGTGGGTCAGCTTTGTCGCTGCCGAAACAACCGGCAACACGGTAGAGGTCAGCATTGTGTCCGATAACGGCCGTCTGCTGCCATTCTACCCGGTAAAAAATGACCCGAAACTGAAAAAAGTTTATGCGGAAGCTGTAAAAGGGGATCATTACAGGATTGTTGTCCGTAACAAACTCAACCGCAGAGTTGGTGTTGTGATCGCAGTGGACGGCCGCAATATCATTTCAGGTCAGAAGTCATGGCTTAAAAATCATGAAAGAATGTATATTCTTGAACCATACGCCACCTATGAATATGCGGGCTGGCGGTCGGCTCAGGATACTATCAACCGTTTCTACTTTACCGATGTTCCCGATTCATACGCAGCCGCTTTTGGCGACGAGTCCGCCATGGGTGTGATCGCCGTAGTGGCTTATCCCGAAAAGCGCCGTTTCTGGCTGCACAGGGACGGTATTTTTCCTGCACCCTGGAAGAAGGACCGTTCAGAATCTGAAGGTAAATTCGAATCCAGAAACAAAGCGGCAGCACCGTCAGCTCAGTCCGAAGCCATGGATAGCGCCGGAACCGGCTATGGACGGGAAGAATATTCACCTTCCTATCAGGTTTCGTTCAATCCGGAAAGAAGGGCCGCTGAATCCATCCTGATTAAATATGAGTGGAGACAAACGCTGTGCAAAAAGAATATCATTGATTGCCGTGGCTATTCTGATCGGTATTCATCAAACCGGATCTGGGACAATGACGGCTACGCTCCTCCACCACCCTACAGACGTTAATGAACAGGATACCGGATCAAGTCAGGCAGGGGCACAACCCCTGCCTGATTTACCAGTCCCGGCATAATAAGGCTGCGCTCCAAAGAGAAAGAGTGGTCTACCCTAATTCGAAGCTGGTCACCCCGAATATTTTATCCAAAGGCAGCGAAGGGACCGTGCCGGAATACATTCGGGCGGTTTCAAAAACCATTTGCATGTTGTAGTGTTTGACGAGCCTTGTGGCAGCGGAATTCGGTTCGGGAACATCGAGGAAATATTCCTTGCCGGATATTCTTCCGGTAAGAGCCAGAAATAATTGATCGGCAATGGCTTCGTCATCAGCAAACAACGGCCCGATTTTATAACCCTGCCGGCATTTCCTGATCACCCCGTATCCTGAAAGTTGCCCGTTCTTTACGTAACCCAGAGCCGCTCCTTCCGGCTGATTGATCCAGCAATTAAGAAAATTTGAACGTCGGGCCGGGAACATTTCACGATCATAGGCGGCCAATCGGCTGAATGGTATATTACGCAAGTCAAGTATTTCAGAGACATTCATCATTCCGGATGAAGCGGTCCCGCGGTAACGTATATTGCGATAAGCCATCCGGAAACCATATTTTTTATAAGCCTCCTGCTGAGCAACGACCGCGTCATTGCCAATGGTGCGGTTGGCCATGTAAGCCGAAGCTCTCCCAATCAACTCATGTCCGATTCCACCGTTTCGTAATTCCGGTTTTACAATATAAAACCCGGCAAAACCAAAAAACTCATCATAAGCTACAGCCGACAGGCACCCCACCGGTTCGCCATTTCGTTCTGCAAGAAAAAATCCGTTGGGATCAGCTGCGTAAAAGCAATCCGCATCATGTATTCCCGGGTTCCAGCCTTCCCCGGCTGCCCATTCAATCGCCAGACAAAACTCATCCAGTGTCATATTACGTACAATCACATGTTTTGACTCATTCATTAACGCTAGCCTTTATAAAAAAATTCGCATCCCAACTTCACCGGTTACATTTTACAGTAGGTTTTTATCCGCCATTTGCCGGACAGACCATGGATTGATATAAGGTCGTTTTAGTTCGGCGAACTATAAGAAACATGTTTCTGCATGTCAAGGCGATCTTATATTCAATATATTGGAAATACGGCTGAATTTATCGGGTGAAAACAATAACCGTCTATAAAACCATTTGGTTTTCCCAATCGGCCTTGTGCTGAAGACGGATATAGTTTAGGATTGCCAGAAACAGGAATTGAAGGAGGCCGGACAATGGAATACAGGATACGCGTGGGGACAAGTGTGGACATCGATGTTCTGGCCGAGATCATTCAGGATTCTTTTCTGGACGTTGCCGAACAATTCGGACTTACCCCGCAGAACAGCCCGACCCATCCTTCCAACTGCCGCTCTGAATGGATCATCCGTGAAATGAACCGGGGCGTCACCTACTATATACTGGAACTTGGGGAACAAGCCGCAGGATGCGTCGCTTTGGAAAGAATAAACGATGAGGTCTGCTATCTGGAGCGCCTCGCGGTTTTACCAGGGCAGCGCCGACAGGGATTCGGTGAAGCTCTGGTGAAGCACGCATTGTCCGAAGCGATGAACCTCGGCGTTTTCCGCGTGCAAGTCGGCATTATTGCTGAACACCAGGAATTGCATGATTGGTATGAAAAACTCGGTTTTGAAAAAGTGGAAGAAAAAATTTTCCCGCAGCTTGTCTTCCCGGTAACCTTTATGTCTTACTATTTCTTATAAGTTTGCGTCATCCTATACAAAAGCCGCCCCATGCTTCGCACGCCGAATGCCGGGAAACCTGTTTATACAATCATGTTTTTTCCGGTTTCGGCATTTTGCTTTTTCATCGCCGCCTTTTTCATGTTGACACTCCCCCTGTTAACCCTATATAGGGTGTCTCGCAATAAGAAAACTTCTCTCGGAAATGAGCACGACCATAAAATGGACCTGATCTTCTATTTTATAGATTTTTTCATCCACTTGGATAAATATCTGCCGGATCTGATCAAAAATTTCGGCGTCTGGATTTATATAATCGTTTTTTTTGTCATTTTTTGCGAAACCGGCCTTGTTGTCACGCCTGTTCTTCCGGGCGATTCGCTGCTTTTTGCTCTGGGAACGCTGGCCGCGCTGGGGGCGCTTCATATTGAAGCTCTGTTGATTTTGCTGAGTATCGCCGCCATTGCCGGGGACAGCGTCAACTATGCGATCGGCCACTATATCGGTCCTAAAGTCTTTCATTATGAAGAAAGCCGTTTCTTTAAAAAGAAATATCTGATCAAAACACATGAATTTTATGAAAAGCACGGCGGGAAAACCATTATTATCGCCCGCTTTATGCCGTTTATCCGCACATTTGCCCCTTTCGTGGCCGGGGTCGGGGCAATGAGTTACCCCAGATTCATTTTATATAATATCGTCGGAGGCCTCCTGTGGGTTTTTATTTTTCTGCTGGGCGGTTATTTCTTCGGCAATATTCCGGCGGTCAAAAGTAACTTTACCATCGTTATTTTTGCGATCATTATCATTTCCGTAATGCCGGGTGTCATTGCCTACATCCGTCAGAAAATGATCACTCGTCAAAACATCGCGTAGGCAATGAAGGTTTCTTTATGAGAACGAAACTTACCGTTATTTTCACACTGGCATTGCTGCTTCTTCTTTCATTGCCTGTTGAGGCAAAACACATCTTCATGGCCGGACGCGACATCACGGTGGAACAGGGAGAAAAAGTCGAAAATGTGATCGTTGTCGGCGGACAGGCAACCATAAACGGGCTGGTTGAGCAGAATGTTATTGTCGTCGGCGGTTCCGCCGTATTGACCAATTATGCCGTTGTCCGGGGAAATGTGATCGTAATCGGCGGCATCGTGGCAAAAGGCAGCGGCTCTCTTGTTTTCGGAGACATTACGGAAGTGAATTCAGCCACTCTTGCGGATTCCATTAACTCGGCCATGAGGGGGGAACTGGAGGGCTGGTCTTTAATTCTCAATGTAATTTCCCTGTGCTTTTTCGCCATCATCCTGATTATCGCGCTGATCATGGCGCTGCTGTTGCCCCGGTCACTGGACGCTGTTGTTGTCGCCATCCAGACCAGCAAGCTAAAATCTTTTTTCTGGGGGTTTCTGGCGACTTTGATGATCGTGCCCTTCTTTATGCTGCTGGCGATCTCTGTCATCGGCATTTTATTGATACCGCTTGCTTTCACAGCCCTGCTTCTGGCAGCGATCATCGGCTTTACCGCGTGTGGTTCACTGCTTGGCAATTGGATCATCTCAATAATATTCCGCGGCTATCCAAAATCCATTGTGAAAGAAACGCTGGTGGGGTTGTGTATCCTGTGGCTTCTCGGATGGATCCCTTTTTACATCGGGATGCTGATCAAGGCTCTAGCCATTACCTTCGGGCTCGGAGGCGTTGTGCTGGCCCTCACAAGCAGAAAAACCCGCCAATAAAAAATCCATTGCCACCCGGTTGAATAATTCCGGATCCTGAATATGCAGGGCATGCCCGCAGCCCTCAAAAGCAACAACCCTTGCATCGGGAATCTGCTTTTGCATGTAGTCATAATTTTCTGCCGGATAATAATTGCTTTCGGTTCCGTAAACCAGAAGACAGGGAACCGAAATGTTTTTCAAGACCGGCCGGTAATCCTGCATAGCCATGGAAATCCAGAAAGCGGCAATGACCGAAGCATTGTTCTTTTTTGCTTCTTCATAAAGCCAGCCCAGGTCTTCTTTCCCCTTAAAATCGGCCTTGGCGTTGAATTCCATTTTTTCGTTATAGAGCGATTTGTTTAAAATCCTCTGAACAACAACCCTGCTGTAGATTTCCCAATCATCCAGCATCACGGAAAGCAGATAAAGGTTATCTTCATGGCTGAAATCACCCTGTTTCCTGCTGACAATGCCCGGCAACCCCAGGCGCCAGTCTTCTGATTTCATCAGCCTGGGCGTCATCTCAATGATCAGAATTTTTTCTATTCCGTCACACGAATGGTTCTTGATGTATTCAAAAATCACGTGCGCGCCCATCGACCAGCCGATTATTGATATTTCTGACAAATTCAGGTGGTCAATCAACTGTTTTAAATCTTCAGCCAGCCTGCGCATGGTCAGATGGTCCGTTGACGCTTCAGACAGTCCATGTCCGCGCAAATCGGGTGCAATCACCTGAAAGTGTCCTGCCAGTGCGGGAATCTGTTTTTGGAAAAAAAGGGAACTTGCCGTCAGTCCGTGAATGAGCAATACCGGTTTTCCGGAACCGCTTGTCTGATAATGCAGACGGACGCCATCATTGGTCGTAAAGAAAGGCATCTCTTTATTCTCCCTGATCATGCGGGATCCATTGGTGAACAAGAATGGATGTATCCTACACCCATTCTTCAGAAAGCACCTCACCCTGGATGCTGACAACCACGGCTTTCAGCGGCACTTTTCTTGCTGACTTCTGCAGGGCGGCCTGAGCAACCTGCATCAATCCACGACAGCAGGGCACCTGCATCATCACCACAGTCAGCGTGTTGATCCTGGCCTCATCCACCATCCTCCGGATTTTATCAATATACTCATCCAATCCATCATCGAGTTTGGGACACGCAATGGCCAGGCTTTTTCCTTTCAGAAATCGCTGATGAAAATCCCCCAGAGTAAACGCGACACAGTCCGCAGCCAGCACAACATCTTTGCCGAGAAGAAAGTCGGCGGCGGGATTGATCAAGTGCAGTTGAACCGGCCAGTGAGTCAGTTCGGACGCCTGTCCGGCCGTTTGCACTTTGCCGGGACCGGCCTGATCTTTTCTTTCAAAGACGGCGTGAGTTGAACCTGGACAAGTAGCAGCCCCGCTCATGACATGAAGATGCTGCGCCGTCGCCTCGCCTTTTTTCCGGGCAATCGCTTCCTGGACTTTCTTTTCGTCAAACGGATCCGCCTCACGTTCTTCAATGGAAAGAGCACCTTCCGGACATTCACCGATACAGGCCCCCAGACCGTCGCAGTATATATCTTTGACCAGTTTTGCCTTGCCGTCGACGATCTTGAGGGCTTCCTCGGCGCAGCCCGGCACACACAATCCGCAGCCGGTGCATTTTTCTTCGTCAATTTTTATGATTTTGCGTTTCATGAATATTTTTCCCCGTATCACTATTTAGGTCATCTTTTTCATCGCGTCGACCAGTTCCTTCACGGCAGCCGCCGATTTATCGAGTGTTTTCTGCTCATCTACTGTTAACTTCAGGGGAATAATTTGCTCGATGCCGTTTTTCCCCAGTTTGACCGGAACGCCGACAAACAAACCGGAAATGCCGTATTCACCTTCCAGGAAAGCGGCGCAGGGCAGGATTTTCTTTTTGTCCTTCAGGATGGATTCCGCCATCTCAACCGCCGCCGAGGCCGGAGCATAGTAGGCGCTGCCCGTTTTCAGAAGTCCGACAATTTCCGCTCCGCCGTTGCGTGTGCGTAGGACAAGCGCATCAATACGTTCGGGAGACATCAGTTCCGTAACCGGCACGCCTGCCACGGTTGAAAATCGCGGCAGCGGCACCATCGTATCTCCGTGGCCTCCCAGCACAAGGGCCTGAACATTTTCGACGGAAACGTCCAGTTCCATCGATATGAAAGCGCGAAACCTTGCCGAATCAAGCACCCCGGCCATGCCGATGATTCTGTTTTTAGGGAATCCGCTTTCATCCATCGCCACATGACACATGGCGTCCAGTGGATTGCTGACAATGATCAGGATAGCATTGGGCGAATATCTGCAAACCTGCTGCACTACGCTTTTCATAATGCCGCGGTTGGTCGCCAGCAGGTCATCGCGGCTCATGCCCGGCTTGCGGGGAATTCCCGCCGTGATGATGACAATATCGGAGTTGGCCGATGCTTCATAATCATTTGCGCCGAGAAGATGCGCATCATGTTTTTCAATCGGCGCCGCCTCTGCTAAATCGAGGGACTTGCCCTGCGGCACGCCTTCAATGATGTCGATCAGCACAACATCCGCCAGTTCTTTTTCCGCCAGCCTCTGCGCTGCCGTCGCACCCACATTACCAGCTCCCACAACCGTAACTTTTTGGTTCATATCAGGATTCCCTTTAATCGAAAATTTATTTTAGAGATTTTTATAACAAAAGACAGAATAAATCAATCTTATGAAGGATTCACTTGATTACCATCGGAATTCCGGCAACCATCAGGATGACACGCTCCGCGGCCTGTGCCAGACTTTGATTGGCCCGTCCCAGAAGATCGCGGTAAACGCGTCCCTGCGGATACGGCGGCACAAGACCCAGACCCACTTCATTGGACACGAACAGCCACTGCCCGCCAATTTTGGACTGCAAGCCGATGAGTTCATCCACCTCAATATTGACTTTTTTCTCGACGGTTTCCGCTGGTGTGCCTTCCGGAAAAGAAAGAAGAATATTGCTGACCAGCAAAGTAATACAATCCACGATTACCACTTCGGCAGGCGGCGCGTCAAGATGGCGGCCAATGTTGAATGGACATTCAAGGGTCTGCCATCCTGCCGGCCTCGATGCCTGATGGTTGCGGATGCGCTCGGCCATTTCATCATCACCCGCAGCGGCAGTGGCGATGTAAAGCACGGATTTTCCTGAATCGCGTGCGATTCTTTCCACAAAAGAACTTTTACCGCTGCGCGCGCCACCTAGAATCATCGTCAGACCGTTTTCGGGGATTTCAGGAATCATTTCTGTTCTCCTTTCATCACTTTTTGAACAGCCGCACAGGAGGTCAGAAAATCCTCCTCGGAAAATACCTCGACGGTCAACACGCCGGGGTAGCCGGTACGGATAAGCTCGCTGAGAACAGCGCTCAGTTTTTCCTGCGGTACATTCATAAGCGACCTGTGATCGCGCCCGTCGATCCCGTGAATGTGAATGACACGCGTTCGCGGCAGGGCGTCGTATAAATATCTTACCGGATCGAAACCATCGAGCCACAGATGCCCGATATCCACCGTACGGCTCACGGCAATCTGGTTCAGCACAGGTTTGTAGAAATCAGGCGGGTAACCTTCCAGGTTTTCGACAGCCAGTTTTTCCACTCCTCCTGCGCATTCACCGACGATTTCAAGCGATCGAACGGCCTGCCCCAGCCAGTGTTTTAGCTCTCCTGACGACGCCCCATGACGAACGGATTTTCCGTCCAGGTGCAAAACATAGGCCCACGGGTCAAGCCTGCGAGTGCAATCGATGACCCGACGGGCCTTGACAATAGAGCCGCCCTCTGCCAGGCGCAAATCCAGAGGCAGGTGAACGGTATAGGTCAGGTCAGTTTGAGAAGCAATCATACGCAGTTGCTCAATCTCATCCGGTGACGGCAGATTGTTCATGCCATCATCCACATCGAACAACACCAGCTCCACATCCCGCACTTTCCCTGCCAGATATCGGACATTGGACAGAATATCCGCAGGAATGATGTAGGAGGTTGTGCCAAATCTGAAAGGAAAACCATTCGTATCGATCATAGGGTTAAGCTCAGCAAAACAGCCGCTTCGGTTACCTCAACCAGCATACCGAAAACATCACCGGTCACACCATTTATACGTCTGCAAGACAATAAGAGCACAGCCGCCGCCGTAACCCCGGCGGCAACCAGCGCAATAAACCCCGGGATTCCGAGCAAACAGGCAAGACCAAGCGGAAAAATCGCTGAAAGAAAGATGGCACTGCGCCTGATCCCTGAAGCAAAATCAGCGGCCATTCCGCCGGGATTGGCAAGCGTCAGCAGCGAAGCGGGCAGGATCATCCAGCGGCTGATCGTCGCAGCGAAAATGATTCCCAAACCATTGGAAGATGTCAGCATACTCAATGCCACGATTTTGGAAAATAAAACAAGGATCAGACCGATACCGCCGAATGTCCCCAGATGCGGGTCTTTCATGATCTCCAAACGCCGCTCGGGAGTATTTGATGAAAGTAAACCGTCACAGCAGTCCGCCAATCCGTCAAGATGCAGTCCGCCCGTCAGGCCAACCCACACCACGAGGGCCATAACGCCAACGGCCAGCGGAGGAAAATACTGTTTCAGCACGTACCAGACCAACCAGGTCAATCCGCCGATCACAACGCCAACCAACGGATACCAGATTCCGGCACGTCCGCTGTCCCCGGGCTGCCAGCTTCCCCGTATTCCGAACGGCAGCGTCGTCAATAATCCAAAAGCGATACGCAGATTCCTCATGATTTCCTTTATCCTTTATCTTTTATCCCTGCCTCGGCAAATGTCGCCATTTCCCTGATGATGCGGGACGCAGCCTCAATCAGGTGGAAAGTCAGCACCGCCCCGGTTCCTTCTCCCAGGCGCAGATTCAAATTAATGAGTGGAGTCAGGCCGAGATGTTTGTGCATAACCCGGTGACCGATTTCCACAGATTCATGAGAGCCGAATAAATAATTGCACACATCCGGCACAAGACCAATCGCGATCATGGCGGCCGCGGTCGAGATAAAGCCGTCCACAACGACCGGGATACGGCGGGCGGCCGAGGCAATCATCACACCGGCAAGCCCCGCGATTTCCAGTCCTCCGACTTTGCACAGAACATCCATCGCATCTTTCGGATCGGGCCTGTTCAAAGCAATCGCCTGTTCGATCACTTTCACTTTGTGTGCCAGGCCTGCATCGGTAAGTCCGGTACCACGCCCGGTCACAGCGTAAACCGGAAGTCCGGTCAAAACGGATGCAATGGCCGATGACGGTGTGGTATTGCCGATTCCCATGTCTCCGGTCGCAAGCAAATCAAGACCGTTTTCGGCCTCTTTGTCAAGCACATCCATACCGACAGCAAGAGCTTCTTCAGCCTCTGCCCGGATCATAGCGGGCCCGCTGACCATGTTGCGTGTGCCACGGGCGACCTTGCGTTGCAGCAGTCCCGGCAGGGAAGGATCGAAGTCGGATGCGACGCCAATATCAACAATCGTCAGTGAAGCCCCGGCCTGACGCGCCAGCACATTGACGGCGGCTCCACCCTTTAGAAAATTCATCACCATTTGTTTTGTTACTTCTGCAGGGAAGGCACTTATACCTTCCGCGGCAATTCCATGATCGGCAGCCATCACAATGACCGCTTTCCGGGAAACGGAGGGACAGGGATCGGCTTTCATTCCGGCCAGCCGGATGGAAATTTCTTCAAGCCTTCCGAGGCTCCCGGGCGGCTTGGTCAACTGGTTTTGCCGTATTCGGGCCTGGCGTGCCGCATCCTCATCCAAAGGTGGAATTGACGGATAATTCATGATGTTTTCCTTTGTATCATCTCGACGGGCTGTTGCCCAAATATCCTTTTCGCTTGCCTAAAAGCGTTTTGAATAAATCTAAAGCTTGCGAAAGGTAATGACAAAACTCGCCTGCGGCTCAAACAGTTGTCATTACTGATCTTTCGCTACGTCTTGATTCATGAGACAAAGCGCTTTCAATGGCCGCTCAAAGGGATATCGTTTGGGCAACAGGTCGCCGAGATATTGATATCCGGATGAAAAAACAATGCCATGATCTCAACAGCGTCAAAAAGGCGGGGGGATGCCCTGTTAATCAAGTCAGCATCGACCGGGTAAATTTTATGGTTTTTTACCGCCGGCACTTCCGGAAAATTCTTCCAGAATCTTTTCACCGCTTCAAATTTATTATCATTGATCATCGGAGCAAAGATGATGATGTCGGGTGATGCACCGATAATCCCTTCCGCACTGTATCGGGGGTAGTTGGCCAGGTCAGCGCCCGCAACATTCACACCCCCGGCACGCTCAATGACTTCATTGATCAATGTACCTCTGCCTGCTGTAACCATGGGCTCCAGACCAATCTGAAAAAAAATGCGAGGTTTATCTCGATGCCGGGTCTGGGCTGTAACACAATCCAGCCTCTTTTGAAGTGTTCCCACAAGCCTCCTGGCATTTTTTTCCTGATGGGTGATTTCACCAATCCGCAGAATGCTTTTCAGGACTGATCGCGTATCGGAAGGATTGGTCACATAAACGGGCAGCCCGAGCCTCTCCAACTGAAGAACGGTCTCCCTGCGGTTACCGTCAGCAGTGGCCAGAATTAAATCCGGCTTCAATGCGACAATCTTTTCTATCGACGGATTCGTAAATCCGCCGATCCGAGGTTTTAAGCGCGCGGCAACCGGCCAGTCACAAAAAGTGGTTACCCCGACGATCCTGTTTTCCAGGCCGAGCGCATAAAGGGTTTCCGTAATTCCGGGCGCAAGAGAAACGATTCGCCGCGGCACGGAATGGATCCGGACAAGACGGTTTGTTTCATCTCTGAATTCCAGGGCGCAGGATCTCTCTGCGCAAGTAACCATCAGCAAAACCGTTAAAAAAAATATTATTACCTTGGCAACAATGGTTGTCATTCCCACGTAGGCGGGAATCCAGGAATATACTGGATGCCGGATCAAGTCCGGCATGACGTCCTTTGACATATTTATTTGCCGGAGTAAGAACGTCCTCCGAGCGCTTGTTAATCGTTTACCCATTCTTTTTTCTCATTTCAACATCAGCCATAAAAACAGCTTTACGAAACAGTCATTTAAAATTCATAAGTCACGCTTCCGAAAACAGACCTTCCCCTTCCCGGATAACCGCACATCGTATTTTTGAAAGTGGTCTGATCGGTAAAAGACTGCAGACGGGTATCGTATTGCATGTCAAACAGGTTATAGCCGGACAGCGACAAAACCCAATGTTTGAACAGGCGCTGTTCAATCTTTAAATCCGCTGTCCAGTAGTCCCCGATGGTATAGTTTATGGTTTGCGTATCCGGATAAGTGGTGGTCTCTGTATTATAAACGATCTGGTGTCCCACATACCGCAAAGTGGCCGTCGCAGTCATTCCGAAATGACTCTGGTATGTCAGGTTTCCCTTGAACTGATTCTGCGGCGTCATGGTCGCGCGCCGTTTGACCATGAAATACTGAAAATCCGGGGGAATGTCCGGCGGCCATCCGTAATCCTGCCGGATGTAGTCACGGTTTTCCTCTTCAGCGTTCGTGTATGTATAACTCAGTCCCAGTGAAAGTCCGTAGAAGGGCCCCACCTTGAGCCCTGCCTCAATGCCATCGGCCCTGTAGCCGGCCAGGTTTATGGGGCTCCATACCCCCTGCGAATCCGGCTCCCACTGGATTTTATCATCCACATTCCAGTGAAAATACGATATCGTCATAAATAATTTGTCATTAAACAATGACTGCTCGACAGTAACATCGGTATGCCAGCCGTTCTCGGGCTTGAGGTTGGGGTTTCCCCTGGTGTATGGATCAGCCGGCCAATACAGATCATTCAGTGTGGGCGCCAGAAAGTGTTTCCCGTGGCTGATCTTCAAAGCTGTTGTTTCAAAGGGATTGATGACCACGCCTACGCGGGGCAGGTTCTCCGAACCAAAGGCAGAGTGTATTTCATGACGGAAACCCGCAAAGACTTTTCCGTATTTAAAAGGTCTGTACTGAGCTTCCATAAAATATCCCTGAGAGAATACATGTGCATCTATCGTTGAATCGGAGCCGTCGCGGAGGCCCGATGAATCCAGACCGTAACCATGATTCTTCCAGTTGAAATCCTTGTACTCGAAACCCAGCAGTAATTGGGCCCCCTCTAAAGGATAAATGTCCAGATGCCCGTCAGTTCCCAACACCCGGTTTGCCACCCAGTTTTCCGCCCCCGTGCCGTCAAATGCATAGCGGGCATAGTTGTAATTCTCCAGGGCTGTGTAATAACCCTTCCAATCGTAGCCAAACCATTTGATGGGTTTGCCCTTGACGTTCAGGACAATGTGCCCGTCTTTATCCGTGCTATGGTCCAGCAGAGTTGACGATTCGCTGTTGTAAAATCTCTCTCCACCAACATAATAATCCTGGGTGCCTGCAGGCGGTTTGACACCTGGTACACCGTAGGATCGGTCTATATAATCGCCGTACAGACTGACATGAATCATCTCTTTCTTGTCAAACAACAGCTTCAGGGACACGTCATTCTGCCGAAGCCAGCTGTTGTCCCTGAACCCGTCTGTCTCGGTTCTGCCGGCAGTCAGGTAATATCCGAAATCGCCGATGACAAACATCCCGTTTTCCGCCGCCAGACGATAGGTGTTTTGTGTGCCGTAACCGGCGCTGACCTTCAGATCCATTTTGTCCCTTGCCGGTTCCTTGGTAATGATGCTGACGGTTCCAGCCATAGCCCCCGATCCATAGAGAAGCGAACCGGAACCTTTTACGGTTTCGATCCGCTCAATGTTGTCGACAGGTATCTTTCCTACATCTGCAACGCCCAATGAAGGTGCATTGTAATTGACGCCGTTGACCAGTACCTGGGTCGCGTTGCCCCGCATGCCGCGAATATGAATTTCCTGTGTCGATCCGGCGTAGTTGCCATAGGTCTGCCAATCGATCCCCTGTTCACTTGCCAGGATCTCCCCGACCGTTTTCGATCCGGAGACCTGAATATCTCTTCTGTCCTTGATCACAACGGCATTGGGGATATCTTTTCGTATCGAAGGAAGCTTCGTGGCAGAGACAACCACCTCTTCCATACGGACAGGCTGATTGGAAGAATCACCTTTTTGTGCTTCTTCCTTGGACACGACATCTTCCTTTGAATCCCCCTTCTGCAGTTTTTCTGCAGCAGCCGCGTCTTTTGGAGGATCACTCTGAGCTGCCGCAAGAGCAAAATGGACGGAAACAATGATGAAAAGGATTAAAAAAAGAATTACAGCTGATTTTGAAAAATGCTTCATGGACTTTCTCCTTTCCCCCTCGGGAACAAAGTTTATGTTGACTGTCCATAAAGTCTCCTGGCTTGCGGCGACCTACTTTCCACGCCTTCCCGACGCCATGCGTCAGTGGCATTTTGTGGATTTCGTTCCGCGTACAGTTGCGGGGCAGCGCCGGATTTAAACCGGCTTCCTTTTTTTGAACAGCCTGTTCAGGTTAGCAATGTCACGCGGGTCGAACCATTATGTGGATTGAGGTCAATCCCGACTTCGACATCGTAAACCTCTTGCATATTTCGCGCGGTTAAAACGTCCGCGGGAGTTCCTATAGCATATTTTTTCCCTTTGTAAAGCAAAAGAAGCTGGTCGGCGTTTTGCGCCGCCAGATTGACATCGTGCGTGACAAAAATTACTGTAAGATGACGGTCCCTGTTCAATTGCCTCAAAAGGGAAAGAAACTGCGCCTGATGTTTCAGATCCAGGAAAACCGTGCTTTCATCCAGAAGCAGAATCTTCGGCTCCTGCGCCAGAGCGCGCGCGATCAGCACGCGCTGCCGTTCACCTGCGGAAAGTTCATTGAAGCGGCGTTGGGCAAAGGAGAGACAGTCGGTTTGAGCCATGGCCTCGCGGGTAATTCGGTAGTCCGCCCTGGTTTCAAACGCCAGCGAACTCATGTACGGGAAACGGCCCATCATGACAATTTCTTCTGCAAAAAACGGAAAAATGGCGGGTGATTCCTGGGGAACAATGGCCACGGTGCGGGCAATCTCTCGTCGCGTCCACTGCCTGGTGTCTTTACCTTCGATGAGCACCCTGCCGGAAAACGGAAACAGCGTGGCGTTGATTAATTTAAGCAGCGTGGTTTTCCCCGACCCGTTGGGTCCGATAACCGCCACGATTTCAGCCCGGTCCAGGCCAAACGAAATATCTTCCAGCACCGGTTTGTCCGTGTAGCGGAAGGATATGTTCTGCGTGCAGAGAATTGACATTATCCGCGCCCCTTTCTTCTCATGAGAAAAATAAAGTAGGGAGCGCCGCAGAGGGCGGTGATCACCCCGACGGGCAATTCCGCGGGCGAAAGAACGGTTCTGGCCAGCGTATCGGCCACCACCAGAAAGGAAGCGCCGAAGAGCGCCGCAGAGGGGAGCAGCAGCCGGTGATCGGAGCCGAACACCAGACGCATCATGTGCGGTACCATAATCCCGATGAAACCGATAATACCGGCAAATGAAACTGCCACTGCTGTGATTAATGAAGTGACTAATAACAAAAGATATTTTGTTGCAAGGACATTCACCCCAAGCTGCAGGGCGGTCTCTTCCCCCTGAACGATCAAATTCAGTTTGCGGGCCTGAGCGTAAAGCAGGACGAAACATGCCGCGCAGCACAAGGCGGCCCCGAAAATCTCCTTCAGTGACGCGCGGGAAAGATCACCCATGAGCCAGAAGCTGATGCTGTGCAGTTCCATGCTGTTGACGATGGAAAGGGCAAAGAGAATCGCTGCGGAAAAAAAGGCGTTCACCACCACACCGGCCAGCAGAAGCGAATTATCCAGGAGCACGCCTCTGGAACCGCCGGCCACAATGAAAACCAGAAAAACGGTTGCCAGAGCTCCACAGAAAGCCAGAAAAGGCACGCCCAGATAAAAGGAAGATGCGCCGACGACAATCCCGACGATCGCGCCAAGCGCCGAACCGCCGGAGATACCCAGCACGTATGGATCAGCCAGCGGGTTGCGCAAAAGCGCCTGAAACACAACTCCGCCCAGCGACAACGACGCACCTACGATACCGGCAAACAAAATTCGCGGCAGCCGCACGGAAAATAAAATCAATTGTTCTTCGGATGTCCCTGACACATTGCCCAAAAACGCTCCGGAAACCGCCCTGGCCACGTCCACGGGCGCGATATGGATGGCGCCCAGGCAAAGCGCAGCAAAGCAAAGCATCAAAAACAACAGAAAGAGTAGCGCGCTGATTCGCAACACGCGCAATAAGGTTACACGGCGATAAATGATGTTTTCCCCTCCTTATTTGCCGGAAATGATTAAGCTGTCGATACGCTTTGCGGCATTTTTTATCAAGAGAATTTTCTGACAACGGAACGCTTGTCCGTAACTTTCTGGATATCTATGCGGGCAGACGGGTGCTCGTTTATTCCCTTCTTTTCCCGACCGGGGCCAGGTAAATGGTGAATTCCTCCTCACCGTCCACGCCCAGAAGTTCATCACACGCCTCCTGATCGTAAGCGGCAACAGCACAAACACCTGCACCGATGGTCTGTGCAGCCAGATAAAGATTCTGACAGACGTGACCGGCGTCGATGGCAATGACTTTGTGCGCGGCCAGATCGTAGCGCCACTCCATCCTCGCCGGAATCGCCGTCCAGAAGAATGTCACAGCGGAGGCTGCGATAAAGCCCTGTCCGAAACAGGCCATGGCTGCTTTACGTCCGATCTCAGGGTCGGGCCGAAGCATTGCTAGCTGGCTGTCAAAAGGCAGATAACGGTAAAGGCCGGATTCCAGTGTGTTCACACGATTAACAACCAGATAGGTTTCCAGTGCGTGACGCGCGCCTGCAGACGGAACCGTCCGAAGCGCCGATTCGGCGGACAGGATTTCCCGAATGCCCTGGGTACCCCAAAGCAGCGCGGAAACCTCCTCCAGAGTCAACGGAGCGGGCGTATACTGACGAACACTCTCGCGCAAAGCTATTGCTGCGCTCACCGGCATTTTCGCCAGGCTGGTCAGAGCCCTGGCACCGTCTGGCAAATCAATGCGGGCCGTCCCCGGCGCACAGTCTTTTTGCGGCGGCGGCGCGGGAAGCCCCCTGCTCTGGGCAGTCTCAGAAAAGTCAATCCTCTGACGGATGGTATCTTTTAAAAAGAACCTGTTCATCCTGTATTTATTCGAGGACATGCGGCCCCCTTCTTCCCCTTTTGCCCGCGTCATGAACCTTTTTTATCGACTCTGACAAAGGCTGTCATTTCCCGCCACAGATTTTCACCCGCGAAAAACGGCCAGTCATTGTGGCCCGCTCCCTTGATCACCCACATGCGCTTTTTCCCTTCCGGCAGCTTCGCATATAAATTATGAGCGTGTTTAATGGGAAGGATTTCATCATACTCGGCACCGACCACGGATATGTTTTTCTGAAACGACTGGAGATTGGAAATGCTGTCATACTTATCCGTTAAAACCAGCTTCACCGGCAGAAAAGGGAACAGAGACTTGGCAACGGACGCCAGCGTGTCCCAGGGCGTAATGAGAATGATGCCGGCAACGGGAACCTTTGTATGCCGGGCAACCGCTGCCGCGACACCACAGCCCAGCGATTCGCCCAGCAGGTAGAGGGGGTCCCCGTATTGCTCATAGGCGATGCGCACAGTTTCCAGGCCATCGGCAACAAAGGACTTTTCTCCCACATCGCCCGGTCGGCCTCCGTATTTTGGATATTCAGACAGGATGACCCGGAAACCAAGTTCCGACAGAGGCTCCAGGTAGAATCCCCTGTCAAAGGCCGTGCCGCCGTTGCCGTGAAATAGAACAATCGTGCCTCCGGGAGCCGGCTGATTGCCGACGGAAACCAATCCCCGGTAATCCGAACCCTCTGTCTGCCACAGCTCCATATTTTCAGCAGCCAGCATTTGGGGAGAAGGCCTATCATCATTGGGAAAATAAAGAAATCTGTTCTGCATGTCACAACCTCCGGAAAATATCGCCAGTATAAGAAAAAACCATATTTTTCTCATAAAAGCATGTGGAATCCTTCCCTGCATTCAATGACTTTTTTGAAAGGGTAACATATCCTATTATTTTGTAAAGCATAATAGCACAATAAATATAAGCAAATAGATAACTGACAAGCCCGGTTTTTCCGGACAGATCTCATCATTTTTATAGCATAAAATTGATGTTTCGGTTAAGTACCTTTCCATGAATACGAACTGGCTGCTGGTAAATACGCCCGAAACCGCAAAACGCGCCGCCGAACATTTGCGTCAGGTTTCCATTTTAGGCATTGATACAGAATACGATTCCTTCAGATATTTCAGGGAAAAACTCTGCTTAATTCAAATCTACGCAAAGCCCACCACCTATGTTATTGATGCGATGGCCCAACTGGATTTGTCCTTTTTAGCCAGACCTTTAAAAAGTAAATCCGTTGTGAAAATCCTTCACGCCGCAGACAATGACATCCGCCTGTTGAAAAGAGACTATGGTTTTGAATTTAAAAATATTTTTGATTCCCACCGGGCCGCCATGCTGTTGGGATTCCATCAGCTCTCTTTGGAAAAGATGATTAAGGAATTCCTCGGGGTGGAACTCAAGAAAAGCAAGAAGATGCAGCGTTCTCGATGGGACCTGCGACCGTTGACCGACGAACAGCTCGCGTATGCCGTACAGGACGTGACCCTCCTACCCGCGCTATATGAAAAGCAGCAAACCAGCCTGCGCGAAAAAGGTCTGGAAAAAGCGGCAGACGAGGCCTTTGCGAAAATCGCTGCCGCCAGCTGGCAGGAAAGAAGTTTTGACCGCCGCGGGTACTCAAAAATAAAAGGGTATTACTCGCTTGCCCGCGAGCAGAAAGAAATGATCAAAAAACTGTATGCATGGCGTTTTGAACAGGCTAAAGAAGCCAACTGCGCGGTATTTATGTTTCTGCCCGATGAGAAACTCGCAGAAATGGTTTTAAACAAAGAGCATCTCCAGGAAATCCTGTCCCCCGAAAAATACCGTCGCTACGGCAGCGACCTCGAACGAATTCTGGAGGGAAACGCCCTTTGAATGTCATTTTGTGGTCAAATGAACTTAAAAAGAAAAAAGGGTTAACCCTTTAACGAGCTAACCCCTTAATCTTATTTATGGTGCCGAAGACTGGACTTGAACCAGCACGGATTTTGTCCACTACCCCCTCAAGATAGCGTGTCTACCAATTCCACCACTTCGGCAGCCGTTTGAAAATTATTCTTTCACCGTATTTGTGCTGATCATCAAATCGGTTTTGCAAATTGTCCGGATAACAAAGAACAAATCTTATTTCGCCGCAGGTGCGGGTGCAGGTGCCGCGGCAGGTGCTTGCGTCGCTGCCCCTGGAACAGGCAAAGGTGCTGCCGGCGCCGTGGGTGATGTCGTGGGTTTTGGCGCAACCGGAACCGACTGTCTTGCCGCGGGAACTGACGCTTTATCCATCAAACCAGACGGTTTTCTTGACGCCGTGTAGGTCAGTGTAATGGAGGTGAGCATAAAAATAATCGCTACCGCCGCAGTCAATTTTCCCAGAAAAGTACCGGCACCACTTGAACCGAAAACAGTCTGGCTTGAACCTCCGAAAGCAGCGCCCATGTTCGCGCCTTTTCCTGCCTGAAGTAAGACAATCAAAATCAGGGTGATACAAACAATAATGTGCAATATGGTTAAAAATACCGTCATCTTTTAATCCTTTAAATCAAGTAATTTCAGAAATTCATTATTATCTTTTTGGTACATATCACCGGCAGTCATTTTATTCAACGCTTCTTTTACCTTCATGCCGGATACAAATTCATGAATAATGCCAAATACATCTTAATGAATTAATCCAACCGCTTTCCTGCCGGTCATCCAAAAAACCGCGGCATCATAGCCAAATGATAAATAATCGTCAACTATTTTCTTTTCTTTCATGTTTTTAAGGATTATCGGCTCACCGTCACCCCCGTACGATCACAGTACTTACTGATCGGGCAGGTGTTGCAGAAAGGTGAAACAGGTTTGCAGGTTTTACGGCCAAAGAAAACCAGCAGGGTATTATAAATGATCCAGTACCTGCGGGGAAGTTTATCACGCAGGGCCATTTCCGTTTCATCCGGGCTTTTCGTTGTAACATAACCCAGACGGTTGGATATGCGGTGCACATGCGTGTCCACACAGATACCGTCTTTACCGTATGCCAGTGTAATGACCAGATTGGCCGTCTTGCGGCCGATGCCTTTGATGCTCAGTAATTCATCCAGATCATCCGGCACTCGGGAGTCAAACCGGTCAATCAGTTCGTGGCAGACATGGTGAATGGTTTTTGCCTTGTTTCTGTAAAAACCAACCGGATAGATAGCCCTGGCGATTTTGTCACGGGGGACCCTGAGCATTTCCTCAGGTGTGCATGCCAGCGCAAGAAGCCTGTCTGTAGCTTCGGCTGTCACTTCATCTTTTGTTCTCAGACTGAGCAGAGTGGAAATCAAAATAACAAAGGGATCGCGTTCACTTTCCGCCAGGTGTGACACAATGGGCATCTCCCCCACATCAAGTTCTTTTTTTAAAATTTTTATGATCTGATGAATATGCGATTTCTCCATTTATTCCGTTTGATTTCACTCCTGTCTTTGCGTTTTTATTCCTGTTTTCTAATATGCACCCAAATGAAAAGCAAGTCTTTATCAGAAAATCCGTATTTGATCCCAGCCGCATGGATCTTCAAAATCACTGACAAATGAATATGTTAAACAGGATTGTTTTTACTTGACAGCGCCTGCTAATTTTTATAATTTCAAAAAGCAACTTTGCGCGCATTTGATGGAATTTGACACTTCAGGGAAGCGTTTCCTGTACAAATCCCCGATCTAAAAGCAAATCAATCCATCCGGCAAGTCGCCTTGTGTAATTCATTTATACAGGGGAATTGTGTTAACTCCATGCAAAAAACAAAGAAATATCAGATCAATCCCCAAGACGAAAATGGATCCCGGAAAAAAAGGCAGGGCCAGGTCATTGTGATTGAAGACCGCTGCAAGGGCTGCGGCTTTTGCATCGCCAACTGCCCCCGCCAGGTTCTTCGGGTTTCTTCCGTCTTTAACAAAAAAGGCTATCACCCCCCCGAAGTCAATGACGCCTCAAGGTGCGTGAATTGTCATTTCTGTGAAATTCTCTGCCCTGAGTTTGCCATTTATACGATTGAATACGATGACTATAATGAATAAAGTCTGAAGGAGACAGGTTTTGGTTGCAAAAGAAGTCCTGACGGGAACACACTTCATGAACGGCGATGAGGCCTGCTGCGAAGGAGCTCTGGCGGCCGGATGCCGCTTTTTTGCCGGATACCCGATAACGCCGGCAACGGAAATTGCCGAATCCATGTCACGGCGTCTGCCTCAATTGGGGGGGATTTTCATTCAGATGGAAGATGAAATCGCGTCCATGGCGGCAATTCTAGGTGCCAGCTGGGGCGGTGTGAAATCCATGACAAGCACTTCGGGACCGGGCTTCTCTCTCATGATGGAAAACATCGGGCTGGGAATCTGCACGGAAACCCCCTGTGTGGTCTGCAATGTCCAGCGGGCCGGCCCCAGCACCGGGCTGCCCACTTCCGTCGGACAGGGAGATGTGATGCAGGCGCGCTGGGGGTCGCATGGTCATTATGAAATTATCGCCCTTGCCCCTGCAAGCCCGCAGCAAATGTTCGACATGACCATCCGCGCATTCAATCTCAGCGAATATTACCGTCTTCCCGTGCTGATTCTTGCGGATGAAGTTGTCGGGCACATGAATGAACGGGTGATTATTCCGCGCGAAGATGAAATTGAAATCATCAACCGGCGGAAGCCTTCCGTCACCCGCGAAGATTATCTACCCTATGAAGCCGATGCGGATGGCATCGCGCCGATGGCCAACTGCGGCGACGGTTACCGGATTCATGTAACCGGCCTGACTCATGATGACCGCGGCTATCCGGCAATGAACGCGGCAGCACAGGAACAAATGATTTCCCGGCTTGTCGATAAGATCCGCAACAATCGCGAAAAAATTATCAGCACAAAAAATTTGTATCTGGATGACGCTGAGATTGTCGTGGTGTCGTACGGCATCAGCGCCCGTTCGGCCATGCAGGCCGTCCGCAACGCCAGGAATGAAGACATCAAGGCGGGACTGATCGTTCTGGAAACCATCTGGCCGTTTCCCGAAGAACTTATCCGCAGTGTCGCACCCGGAGCAAAAGCCATGATCATGGCGGAAATCAACGGCGGTCAGTTGGTCCTGGAACTTGAACGCTGCGCCTGCGGCGCCTGTCCGGTAAGCCTGGTTTCCAATTTCGGCGGTGCAATCATTCACCCCAATTTGATTCTCAATGCCATCTCGAAGGCGGCAAAAGGTTCAATATGACAACATCAAAAGCTTTGAAAAATGTTCCACCTCACCCGATGGATTCCCTTCTGAGGACAGAAAGAATCCCGCATATCTGGTGTCCGGGATGCGGTATCGGTACCGTGTTCAGCGCCGTGATATCCGCAATTAAGAACACCGGATGGGATCCCAATTCCATTGCCATGGTCTCCGGCATCGGCTGTACCGGACGCATGGCAGGTTATATCCGGCTGGATTCTTTTCACACCACACATGGACGGGCCATTCCCTTTGCCACCGGCCTGAAGTTGGCCCGACCGCAAACAAAAGTCGTGGTTGTCTCCGGAGACGGCGATCTCTTCGCCATCGGAGGCAATCATTTTATCCATGCGGCCCGCAGGAACATGGATATGACCGTGATCTGCGTCAACAACCTGAATTACGGAATGACAGGTGGTCAGCAGGCCCCCAGTACGCCACTGGGTGCAAAAACAACGACTTCCGTCAACGGCGCACCGGAAGAGCCTTTCAATTTCAGTTACCTGGCATCCGCCTGCGGCGCTACCTATGTGGCAAGATGGACAGCCATGCAGGTGAGATCGCTGCGCAGTTCCATCAGCGAAGCACTGGAAAAGCGGGGCTTCAGCTTTGTCGAAGTCATCACACCCTGCCCGTCTTCTTTCGGGCGGCGCAACCGCATGGGAAGCGCGCTGGAAATGCTCAAGTTCTACCAGGGCCGTTCTGTCATCCGGGGTGACATTGACCCCAAAGACGCTTCGATGGATATTGACAAGGAGATTGTCGTGGGGAAATTTGTTGACATTGAACGCCCCACATTTCTTGACCATTATGAAAAATTCAATCATCCGCAGATGCCTCAGTGGCGTTCTCTGCACGCTGATTCTCAGAAAGCGCGGTGATCGCCATGACAGATAAACGGGAAAGACATATTTTAATTACCGGTTTCGGCGGCCAGGGTATTGTGATGGCAGGCGATATCCTGGGCAAAGCGGCAACGCTTTACGATCACAAGCACGCCACCATGACGCAAAACTACGGTCCGGAATCGCGGGGAGGCGCCTGTTCCAGCCAGGTGATCATCAGCAGCGAAGAAATTCTTTTCCCCTGCGTTGAAGAACCGGAAATCCTGATCTGCATGAGCCAGGAAGCCTACATGAAAAATGTCAAATCCCTGCGTCCCGAAGGTACTTTGATCTGGGATACAGACCTGGTTCACACCCGCAAAGCCGATATGCATCATAAAACATTTCACATCCCGGCTACGCGTTTCGCGGAACAACTCGGCACCAAGATGATGGCAAACATTGTCATGCTGGGATTCCTTTCGGCGGTGGAACATCTCGTTCATGCCGAGGCACTTAAAAAAGCCGTGCTCGATTCTGTCCCCGCTGCAACAAAAGAGAATAACATCCATGCCTTCAATACCGGCAGGGAGTACGGCACTTCCATCATCAAGGGACTGGTAAAGCCCGAACCGGGGAAACACCAGGATTAAAAAAAGGCTGTTAGACTGTAGACTGTTAGACTGTAGGAAAAGATAAGACAGAAGGCCCAACCGAGACGTTGTCTTGGTTGGGCCTTTTCCATTTATCCTAATAGCCTAAAAGCCTATAGTCTATTAGGCTTTCTTTTAGTTGTACCCTTCCTCGTACGCCAGCATGTCGAGGTGCAGGGTGGCGATATCTTCGATATCAAGATTCACGTCCTCGGATGACTTGGGAAGTTCAATAATCTTGATGTAGCGGCGGCATTTGTTGCAGACGTCAACACGATGGCTTTCTTCTCCTTCCACCGCAAAATAAGCCAGCGAATGCTGCTCTTCATTGCCGCAGAAGGGGCATTTGATTCGGCGGAAGTGCCATTTATAACCGCACTGATGACAGAACAGATAGCGTCTGCCGTCTTCACTTTCACGGATTTCCCCGATTTTCGGCTCCTTGCCGCAAATCGGACAGTAGCCCTCCAGCCATCCGCTTTTCTCAACCGCTGCACCATATTTTTCCGCAATCACTTCCAGTTCGGGACGAAGGCTTTCTTCGAAAAACAGATCAATCAGGTCAAACTGATCGTCATTTTCATCCGCCGCTGTGAGGTTCCGGGTGGATGCGTCATCCTCTGAAGGACTGAACGACGCATGGATAATATTTTCCCAGTTAAAATTTTTATTTTTAATAACATCCAAAAACTTTTGAGCCTCTGACGGGATTCTTTTCTCGGCAATGGAAATGAGCGAGTAAAAATATTCCTTCGGACGGGTCAAATCATACTTTTGCCCCGCAAGATCAATCAGGGGCAATCCACCCTTCATTTTTCCATCGATCAACTTTTCTTCGACTGAAAAGATCGGGCTTGTCATGTTCTTGCGGTAATTTTCGCGAAGAATAAGAATATCCGCCAGGATGTCCAGAAGATCGGTGTAATGAGGATTGGTTGCCTTGTAATCCTCGATGGTTTTTAAAGTATTTCGCAGTTTTGCAGCCATGAAACGTTGTCCTCCATATTCTCCGTTTGCCAGCCTTATCATTCCCGTACAGCATTGTAAGTTAAGTTAATAACGGCAGCATCAGGACGCAAGGTAATTTGTACCTTATCTGCTTTCCTCTGCATCTTCAAGAAATATTTATTATATGGTATGTTATTGAAATATCAGAAGAAAATAAAAGTGATCCCTATAAACAAAGTTACCAGAATCGGAATCGAATATTTAAACATATAACCAAAGAAGCTCGGCATTTTAACACCCGCCTCTTCCGCAATCGATTTCACCATGAAATTCGGTGCGTTGCCGATGTAGGTATTGGCACCCATAAAAACCGCTCCCGCGGAAATTGCAGCCAGATAGGGTATTTTTTCGACAATGAGTGCGGAAACCGCCTGTGCTTCAGGTACACCTGGATAAAATTTGCCCAACGCACTGTTGAAAAAGGTCAGATAAGTCGGGGCGTTGTCCAGAAAACTGGACAACGAACCCGTCGCCCAGAAATAATGGGCAGGCGTGTTTACAGATTTAATCAGTATCGCCAGAGCTCCCTGCTCACCTGCTTTAAGTATCGCCAGGGCTGGAATGATGGTAATAAAAATACCGGCAAAGAGATAGGCCACTTCAAGGATCGGCGCCCAGCTGAATTCGTTGCCCCTGCGCACTTCCGTTTTTGTAAAAAGCAGGGACAAGACACCCATCAGGATCAAGACAGCGTCTTTAATCAAATTCTCCGTCGCCTGATGGATTCCGAAGAGATTGACTTCACCCAGTTTAACCGTTCCGCTGAACAAAACAGCAGCAATGATGCCTGCAAGAAAAATAAAGTTGTAAGATCCCTCAATACTCAAGGGCTCCGGCTCGGTATCAGGAGCGTCGGTTTTGCTTTCTTTTTTATAAAAATACGAATCCATGAGGAAATAGAGCACCAGGAGAATGAAACTGGCAAACGCCATCTCCGGTAAAATATGCATCGTCCAGAAGAAGGGAACGCCGTGCAGAAATCCTAAAAACAGAGGCGGATCGCCCAGCGGGGTCAGCGCACCGCCGATATTGCTGACAAGAAAAATAAAAAAAACAATAGTGTGGACCTTATGCACCCGCCATGCATTGGACCGCAAGATCGGCCGGATCATCAGCATGGAAGCACCGGTTGTGCCAATGACAGATGCCAGAAGCGTTCCGATCAGCAGAATGACCGTGTTGACGGCAGGTGTTCCCTTTAAAGACCCTTTCACGTAAATTCCACCCGAAACCGTGAATAAGGCCCAGAGCAGCAGGATGAAAGGGATGTAATCAATAATGATAATGTGGGTAATCTCATGCACCGCGATTTCACGGAAAAAATACAAAAACGGCACGGCAAAGCACACCGCCCAGAAAGCGGCAACCTTCGGAAAATGATAATGCCAGAAATGAGGAACGAACAGGGGCATCAGGGCGATGGAAAGAAGAATACCCGCAAAGGGCAATATTGACCATAGTGGCAGCATCGTGCCAATATTTCCCACGGCCTCCACAGCCAGGCAGGGAAAAGGAAACAGAAGAAGCAGTAAGGGAAGCCCCGTCAGAAACAAGCCGGCTTTTTTCATAAATTTCTGTTTAACTCCTGCTCCCGTCCTTCACTCTGCAAGTGAACGGTTCTTGTCGGATAGGCAAATTCAATCCCTTCTTTCCGGAAGCGACGGAAAATCTCCAGATTAATCATCTGCTGAACATCCATGTAAATTTTATAGTCCGGTCCCTTTACGTGATACACAACTTCATATTTCAACGCGGAGTCGCCATATTCCTTGAAATGGACCCTTTCAAAACGAACACCTTCCCGGGCTTCAATAACCTCTTTCACGATATCGTTGATGAATGTAAGTTTTTCTTCCGGGGTCTGATAAACAACGCCGAAGCCAAACACGATTCGTCTTTCCTGCATTCTCTTATAATTGTGAATCCGGCTTTTCAAGAGATCATTGTTTGAGAAAATAAGCTGCTCACCATTCAGGCTTCGGATCCGGGTGGTTTTCAGACCGATATACTCGACCGTTCCCGAGAGCGCATCCACAACAATAAAATCTCCGATCACAAAAGGCTTGTCCAGCACAATGGATAAAGAAGCCAGAAGGTCCCCCAGAATATTCTGAACAGCCAAGGCCACGGCAATTCCGCCAATGCCCAGACCCGCAACCAGGCCGGTAATATTGACGCCCAGATTATCCAGAATCAGCAGGAAAACAATGACCCACAAAATCAATTTCGCCACAAATCCGAGAAAGGTGATCGTTGTGGCGCTTGATGAATCCTGATCCATTTTTTTCTGAGCGGCCCTGCCCAATACAAAAGTAATTCCGGCGCCGGCCCACAGACCACCCTGCAAAATCAGAATCAGAACCATCGCTTTCTGCAATAATGCGGATACGGAAGGTTTGAGGATAATCGCAGAAGAGGCAATATAGGCAGACCCCGCAAGCAGAATCAAAAATTTTGTCTGCCCCAGCATATGGACAATCAGGTCGTCAACCTGATTGTCCGTTGTGGCTGCCAGTTTGCCGAGTTTATAGATGGAAAATTTTTGAATAATTTTCAAAGAGGTCAAAACAGCAACCAGGATACCGGCGGCAATCAACCAGTTCTGAAGGGTATTGCCTAAATAAACTTCTTCCAAAAAACCCATAATATTTTCCTTAACGCCCTATCAAACAATAAACTGATGATTTGTGAAAATTTCCGGGCCACCTTTCGGCGATGATGATCTACTTTTCCGGAATGACTAAGACGGGCAGCTGCGCCGTATCAATAATATTTACATCATCGCTGTCAAAAAGCGTTGAATAAAGCTTGCTGCGGTGCTTATGTCCAACCATGATCAGATCGATCTGATGCTCCTGCGCATACCGGACGATCTCTTCCGCCGTATTTCCCTTGGATACGGCATAGACAACATCCAGATTTTCCAGCAGAGATTCGGGCACGGTCTCCCTGACTCTCAGAGACACAGCGTCTTCCCTGTCTGTCGGGTGGCGATAACCGGCCTGCGGATCATTGACATAGACAATGTGAATCCGGCTGTTAAAAAGCCTGGCAAATTCCAGAGCATAAATGATGGATTTAATGTTTTCATCGTTGAGATTGATCGCGTATAAAATATTTTTGTACGTGTTCATAAAGAAACCCTTCCGGTTGATGGATTGGAATTATATATTATCATCCATTGATGTCAACCTTTTATGGCAAATTCCAGGGTTCTTTATAACGACTGGAACACAGAAATCAAGCCCCCTGTCTGGCAATTGCCCTTGTGCAATTGCCCTTGTTGACATAAAGTATTTATATGCTTATAATGAAATCAATATCACCTGACTGGAACCAACACCATGGACATCGCTGCAATTTATCATTCCGAGATCTTTAAATTTGTAATTTTACCGGCCTTAATTTTCATGGCCCGCATCTGCGATGTGACGCTCGACACGCTTCGCATTATTTATGTATCGCGTGGAATGAAGTTTGCCGCGCCGATGATCGGTTTTTTTGAGGTGTTGATCTGGCTCATGGCCATCAGCCAGATTTTCCAAAACCTGTCCAATCCGGTTTGCTATGTAGCCTATGCAGGGGGTTTCGCAATGGGCAACTTCATCGGGATTATCCTGGAAGAAAAAATGGCCATCGGCACCGTGGTCATCCGCATTATCACCCAGAAAGAAGCCCTGCCGCTCATTGAGGTTCTGAAGACCAACCGGTATGGTGTTACACACGTGGATGCCCAAGGCGTTATGGGACCGGTAAAAATTATTTTTACCATCGTGAAAAGAAAAGACATTGACCGGGTGCTCGAAATCGTCAGAACCTGTAATCCAATGGCATTTTTCACGATTGAAGATGTACGCTCTGTCCGCAAGGGTGTCTTTCCGCTGACAGGGACAAGCAGCAAAAAACATGGAACCTCAGCTGCGCGATAACAGGTAACGGCTTTTTTATTCCCGGATTCTTTTTTTCAATTCCCTGATCAGGTGGTGGAGCCAATCACCGGCATCGGCCACGATGGCGACATCCGACATTTTCATCATGGTCGCCTGAGGGTTTTTGTTGATCGCGACTATAAAATCCGCTTCCCCCAGTCCCGCCGTGTGCTGAATGGCGCCGCTGATACCGAAAGAAAACAGTATTTTCGGCTTGATATGTTTTCCCGCCTGACCGACCAGCGAATCATGTCCGGCCCAACCGGCGTAAACCACGGGCCTCGTCGCACCGACATCTCCGCCTAAAAGTCCGGCCAGTTCGTCGAGTTTTTTAAAATTATTTTTATTGCCCATGCCGCGTCCGCCGCAGACAATCACAGCGGCGTTTTCCATTCTGTGCTCCCGCTGCGCAGCCCGTTCATACTCGACCAGCCGAACCCGCGAGGCAGGAAGATCGGCAGGCAGCGGCAGGCGCTCCACAATAGCCGTTCTTTCGTTGTTGTGCGGAATTTCCTTGAAAGTACCGGGACGAACGGTGGCCATCTGAGGACGATGATGCTCCGTGACAATTTCCGCCAGCATGTTGCCGCCAAATGATGGCGCGATCTGAACCAGCAGTCCTTCGGACGTGATGTCCAGGCCAACGCAATCGGCGGACAGCCCCGTCTGCAGGCGCTTGGCCAGCCGCGGCGCGAATTCCCGACCGAAATCTGTCGCTCCAATCAGAATGATGTCCGGATCTCTTTCCCTGGCCAGTTTTTCAATCAACGCCAGGTAGTTCTCCGTGCTATAGCTGGTGAGGGACGGATGGTCGATGGCCAGTATACGATCCGCACCGTGCGCGGTGTATTCCATGATCCACTCTTCAATATCATGGCCGAACAAAACCGCGCATACTTCCGCTTTCAGTGTGCGCGAAAGATCAACCGCCCTGGAAAGCAGCTGCAGCGTCACCCGGTTTTGATAATAATTGCGGTAATCACCGAATACCCAGATACTTTTTTGTTTGCTCACCATGATTGGACCCGACTCCGCCCCCTGATGCCGTTATTTTTTCGCCTCGATGGATTTGCCGATTGCCGCTCCGATTTTTCTTTCATACCGGTCCAGAAATTCGCTCGCAGCCCTGGCCGCCGCTCCCGTGATCATTACATTTTCCTTCTGCGCTTTGCGGACAAAAACCTTGCGGACTCTGGTTCGTGACCCCTGCTCGGCAAGATCTATGGATGAAATGCCGAGTTTCTCTGCATTCAGAACGGAAATGCCGGCCCGTGTAAAAGCCTTGTCCAATCCGGAAAACGATGCGTAACGCGGCTGATATTTTTCCATGGAGACCGTCACCAGCGCCGGCAGTTCCATCTCCAGCGTCTCCCGAAAATGATCCACCAGACGGCGAACCCGCAGCGTCTTGCTGCTTATTTCGATGTTTTCCGCGTAGGCCGCCGCCGGCAGACTCAGCTCCTCCGCCAGCTGAGGACCGACCTGTGCGGTCTCGCTGTCCGATGTATATGCACCGCACAGAATGAGATCAAAGGAAGGACATTTTTTTCTAATCGCTGACGCAAGGATAAATGAGGTCGCATAGGTGTCGGCACCCGCCAGCACTCTGTCGCAGATCAGGACACCGCGGTCCGCTCCCATGGCAAGCGCTTCCCGCAAAACTTCTTCCGCTGCAGGCGGGCCCATTGTCATGACCGTAATGGACGCGCCCTGATTGTTCTTGATTTGCAGGGCCGCTTCCACCGCGTGCTTGCAGGCAGGATTCATCATTCCCGCCGCCAGATCCCGTCTGAGCGTTCCGGATCCTTCATCCCAGGGCAATTCGGTGACCATTGGCACCTGTTTGATACACACCACAATATTCAGCATAGGTTTCACATCATCGATTGAGATAGAATGGCGCGGGCAATCACCATCCGCTGGATTTCGCTTGTGCCTTCGTAAATTTCCGTGACCTTGGCGTCCCGGAAATAACGCTCTACGTCATACTCCTTGCTGTAGCCGTAGCCTCCGTGAATCTGGACAGCCAATCCCGTCACTCTGGAAGCCACGGAACTGCAGTAGAGCTTGGCCATGGACGCTTCGCATCCAAACGGCGCCCCCGCGTCCTTGAGTTCGCAGGCACGGTACAAAAGCAGGCGGGCAGCCATGATTTCTGTCGCCATATCGGCAATATAATTTTGGATCGTCTGCTGGGAGGCAATGGGTCTTTTGAACTGCTGTCTTTCTTTGGCGTATTTCACCGCCGCTTCCATGGCGCCCTGCGCAATGCCCAGGGCCTGTGCGGCCACGCCGATCCGGCCGTTGTCCAGGGTCGCCAGGCCAATTTTCATGCCGTCGCCGAGTTTGCCCAGAAGGTTTTCTTCCGGCACGCGGCAGTCTTCAAAAAACAGGGACGAAACAGGGTTTGCACGCATACCACATAGATCTTCCAGTTCGCCGCGCAGGAAGCCCGGATATTTACTTTCAACAATAAAGACACTGCTTTGCAGCTTATTTTCCGGCAGAGAAGTCAATGCGAAAATTAAAGCGACATCGCATACTCCGCCGTTGGTAACAAAAATTTTCGTGCCGTTTAAAATGTAATCCGAACCGCTTTTCACGGCTGTCATTTCGACACTGCCGGCATCAGATCCCGCGTTGGCCTCAGTGAGACTAAACGCACCGATTACATCACCCGAAGCCAATTGAGGCAGGTAAGTTTCCTTCTGGCTGGCACTGGCAAATTGCAGGAAAGGATAGACCGCCACGCCGTTATGAACGGTTACACACAAGCCAACCGCGGCGCACACGCGCGACAGTTCCTCCACGACAATGGCAGTGCTTATGGAATCCAGGGCTGCGCCTCCGTATTCCTCAGGCACCTGCAGACCAAAATAGTTAAGGGCCTTCATCTTATTGATGGCGTCACGGGGAAAAATCCGCTGCTGGTCAATTTCGGCAGCAATCGGCGCAAGTTCCGTCTCGGCAAAATGCCGGGCGGAGTTGCGGATCAGTTTATGTTTAATACACGGGTTAAATTGCAAATTCATCTCCCGGACCGGGGCATGGAACCGCCTGTTTGTCCCTTATCATGATCTTCGATACTCAATACTGCAAATCTAAAATGTCATTTGGCATATAGAAAAAAGACACGGCAAAGTCAATCAAAGATTCAGCATTGCCGGAGTAACCATTGCGTGACTTCATAACCGATTCACGTGATCGTGGCAAGCATCGTGTTTTCTGTAATTCATAGATTTGGCGGCTCGGAGGACTGTCGAAAAAAAATCGTATGGATATTGAAAAACCGGAAATCAGGTTTTATTCAATTTAGTTCTCATTTCCGCCAGTTTCTCTTTGTCCAGATAATATTTACCCTCTGGTGTTTTGACAACCAGTTTGTCGGAAATCAGCAGTTGAAGTGCTCTGGGCCGCAGGTTGCCCGTACCCACCTGAAAAAAATTCTTCCTTTCATCCTGCAGCTTAATCGCCTTGCTGGCCTTGAAGGCCCCGGCCTCTTCCATTTCGGCGATCATTTTAAAGCATACCCGCCGCAGTCCCAATCCCGCAAAATACATGGCCGCAAAAACAAAGACAATAAAGGCGGCAACCAGTAGAAGAATCTGTAAATAGATGGACATTTGTTTGATAGTTCCCTGCTTTTTTCCACAAACGTATTTACTTTTAAAGGTAATTTCATACAATTGATGGAACGGTTTGTCAACCGCACAAACGAGAGAAAACCTTTTGACAAAGGAAGGAAATGAGAAATGTTATTCGCCCGACTGATACATTTCTTCAATGATGTTTTTGTACTGTTCGGCGATGGATTTGCGTTTGACTTTCATTGTCGGTGTAACTTCGCCATCCTCTGTGTATAGCTTTTTATCCAGCAGGCGGAACTTGCGGATGTTTTCCACACGGGCGATCTGCTTGTTCACTTTTTCCACTTCATCGGAGATCAGCTTGATGACCTCCTCTGTCCGGGTGAGGCTGGCAAAGGTTGTGTACTGTACTTTATTATCCTGTGCATATTTGACAACGTTCTCCTCATCAATGACAATCAGCGCCGAAACAAATTTGCGCCGGTCGCCAATGACTACGGCATCAGTGATGTACGGGGAAAACTTGAGCAGATTTTCAATATACTGAGGCGCGATGTTCTTGCCGCCTGCTGTTATGATCAGGTCTTTCTTTCGGTCGGTTATTTTGAGATAACCTTCCTCATCCACCTCTCCCACGTCACCCGTGTGGAACCAGCCGCCCTCCAGAGCCGCAGCCGTAGCTTCGGGTTCCTTGAAGTAGCCCTGAAAGATCCCGCCGTGCTGAATCAGGATTTCCCCATCCTCGGCAATTTTTACTTTGGCGTCCGGCAGGCTCCTGCCCACGGTCCCCAGCTTAAAATTTTCCGCGTCGGAAATGTGCGTGATGCCCGTGGTCTCGGTGAGCCCGTAACCTTCCCGGATCGGAATGCCGATGCTCTGGAAGAATTTCAGGATCTCATGTGAAATAGGCGCCGCGCCGGAAAACCCCAGGCGAACGCGGTCAAACCCCAGACGCTCCTTGAGTTTCCAGAAAACGCTGAAATAAGCCAGCTGGTACCCCAGATATAAATACCAGGGGATGGGCTTATTGCTTAATTTGTAAGTGTTGTAGCGGGAACCAATCTTGAAACAGAGGTTAAAGACCGTCCGCTTTAACCATGTGGCATCGGCCATTTTAAGCACGATCCCCGAATGGTATTTTTCCCAGATGCGGGGCACCGCATGAAAGAGAGTGGGCGAAACATCGCGCAGATCATTCATGACGGTATCGGTGTTCTCCGTGAAGTTGACGATATGGCCCGCCCGCATGTGCATCATCATATCAAAGATCTGTTCATAGACATGATTGAGCGGCAGGAAGGAAATGGTTTCATCCTTCGTTTCCATCTTTGTGATTTTTTCAGTCTGACGCGCAATCCATAAATAATTCCGGTGTGCGATCATCGCACCTTTCGGAGGGCCGGTGGTGCCCGACGTGTAAATAATGGACGCGGTCTCTTCGGTTTTTCCTTCCTCTACAATTTTCTCATACAGGCCCGGATTCTCCCGATCGGTTTTCTCTCCAAGCGCCATCAAATCGTCCAGACTCATCAGCATCGGGTCGCTGAAATGCCTGAGTCCCTCCATGTCCCAGACCACGCATTTTTTGAGATGCGGCGTCCGCTCGCGAAACGCCAGAGCTTTATCAAACTGTTCTTCGTCCTCACAGAAAAAAACAACAGATTCGGAATGCCCGACAACATATTCGCATTCAGCTACCGGGTTCGTGGTATAAACACCGACAAAGATGCCGCCCAGCGACATCACCCCCATGGCTGAGAAAAGCCACTCGGGCTTGTTTTCGCCGACAATCGCCACATGGTCGCCGCGTTTGACGCCGAGAGAATGCAGCCCCATGGCAACCTTCTTCACATTCTGATAGTACTGCGACCAGGTGATATCGTGCCAGATGCCGTAATCCTTCATGCGCATGGCGATCCGGTCCGGCTGGGTCTGCATTAATATTTTCAGGCTCTGTGGCAGAGTTTGAACGTTGTCTTTATCCATTCTTTACGCACCTCAGCGGAAACGGACCTTTCTGCGATAGCGCTTGTATCCCTTCGCCGATGTTTCCGTAGCAATTCCCAGGTAGAATTCTTTCACGTCATCATCTTCACGCAACACTTCCGGCTTGTCGGCCCGAACAATGCGACCATTCTCCATAAGAAACGCATAGTGGGAATATTTAAGCGCCATATTGACATTCTGTTCGACAAGTAAAATGGTTACACCCTCCTGATTGATTTTCTGAATAATCGCGAAAATCTCCTTGGTCAAAAGCGGTGAAAGCCCCAGCGACGGCTCGTCCAGCATCAGCAGTTTGGGGCGGCTCATCAGCGCCCGTCCGATTGCCAGCATCTGCTGCTCGCCACCGCTTAAATGCCCGGCCTGCTGATTCCTGCGCTCGCTTAAGATAGGAAACTGTTTGAGAATGCCTTCAATATCGTCTTTAATACCCTGTCGGTCTTTGCGCGTATAAGCACCCATCTGAATGTTTTCCATCACCGTGAGCTCCGGAAAAACTTCTCGTCCTTCTGGTACGTAACTGATGCCGAGACGAACGATTTCTTCCGTGTCCATGCGATCGATTCTTTTACCCATAAACTCAATGGTGCCTTTTTCCGGCTGGTCATCTTCCAGAAGGCGCATGATGGTTTTGAGCGTGGTCGTCTTCCCGGCGCCGTTGCTGCCCAGAAGCGCTACTATGTCTCCCTGCTTGATTTCAAAGGAGATGCCGTGCAGCGCCCGGATCAGATCATACCAGGTTTCGATATTTTTTACGGACAGCATCAGTCTTCCTCCCCCAGGTAGGCAGCAACCACGTCCGGATGCTTCTGAACTTCCTGCGGTGTTCCCTCGATAATTTTCACTCCCTGGTTGATGGCCAGGATTCTGTCTGAAATACCCATCACCATGTTCATGTCATGTTCGATGAGGAGAATGGTCACTTTATAGTCTTCCTGAATGTCCTTGATCCAGATGCGGAGATCGTCTTTTTCTTCCGTGTTCATGCCGGCAGACGGCTCGTCCAGCAGCAGCACTTTGGGTTCCAGGGCCAGCGCCCGGCCCAACTCCACCAGCTTGCGTTTCCCATAGGGCAGATTGGAGACAAACTGGTCGCGCAGAGACTGAAGATCAAGGAAATCAATAATGTGTTCGATGGTTTCCCGATGCCTGATCTCTTCCCGGGCAGCCCGTGAACGTTTGCCCCACATAAAGGCGCCGCTTAAGATCCCCGTTTTCATGTGAATGTGCCGACCCAGCATAAGGTTGTCCATAACGGTGGCATTGCCGAAAAGCTGGATATTCTGGAAGGTTCGCGCGACGCCTTTACGGGCAATGGTATCGGGACGCAGGCCGATAAGATTTTCGCTTTCCAGGATCACCTCGCCTTCATTGGGCTTGTAAATGCCGCTGATCATATTGAAGATGGTTGTTTTTCCGCTTCCGTTCGGTCCGATGATCGAGAATATCTTATTGTGCTCGACTTCAAAACTGACATCATTGACTGCCCTGATGCCGCCGAAA
This sequence comes from uncultured Smithella sp., assembly GCA_964394715.1. GTDB lineage: Bacteria > Desulfobacterota > Syntrophia > Syntrophales > Smithellaceae > UBA8904. The sequence continues at coordinate 21,635 of CAYMYR010000003.1, read as the reverse complement.
GCGATGCTTAAGTGTTGCACTTTAAAATGCGCCATAGACCTTATTTACCCGAGACCGCAAAAACCGGTTTTTTCCAACGGGAAGCAGGGTAAGGACCCCGCTTCCCGTTTATTGCAATTATTTCTTCTTTTTCCAGGTTGCCAATTCGTTGGTTGTCCAGTCCTGAAGCGTGATGTACGTGGAATTGGGACCGCACTTCTGAATCATGATGGCATCCGATCCCTGATGGACATCAGGGCTCCAGGTCACCGGAGGGCCGATTCCCTGAAACTTTTTCATCGAGTTGAGCTGTTTTAAGGCCGCTTCCGTGCTGAGTTTTGGACCGGTCTTTTTGAGGGCTTCGATCAGAGGTTCGGCAAAGAGGATACCTGCCATGTAGAAGGTACCCCAGCGTTCTTCAGGAGCATATTTTTTTGCGGCCTCACGGTATTTTTTCAGAAGCGGTGTGTCGGAGTCAGGAGCAAGGGCAAACGCGCCGGTGATAACGCCTTCCCACAGTCCGCCGGTTATTTTATTCATCAGCGGATAGTCGGACAGCGTGTTGGAAGAAATCCACTGCGGTTTAAATCCAATGGTTGAGGCGGTTTTCAGCGCAATCGTGGCCGAGGTTGGATTGACCCACATGATCACCACGTCGGCTTCGGATTTTTTCAGGCGCAACATCTGGGAGGAAAGATCTTTTTCGCCGGGTTCTACCGAACTCTCTTCCACAAGTTTCATCTTGAGTTTGGCCATCCTGGCCTTGCAGCCTTGCAAACCGCTCTTGCCGTACGCATCATTCTGATAAAAGAATGCGATTTTTTTCGCTTTGAGCTTTTCCACTGCATATTTGGTCAAAATGCTTGCTTCATCGTCGTAAAGGGGATAAATTCCAAAAAGATATGGATTTACCGGGAAAACATACTCATTAATGGCCGTTGCGGGACCAACCCAGATGACCTTGTTTTCGGCCAGATAACCTTTGACCGCCATGCCGGCCGCCGCGCTGACGCCTCCGACAAAGGCAAAAATTCCCTCACGCTCGACCAGTTCCTTGACCACAGCCTTGGTCTGAGCGGGATTATACTGATCATCGCGAATAAAGTACTTGATTTTACGGCCGTGGATACCGCCTTCATCGTTGACAATTTTAAAGAGAATATCGCTGCCCCGGGCGACCGATCCCCATGGCGCGGCAGGACCTGTCTGGGGTCCCCACTGAGCAATCCGGATTTCCTTGTCGTCAAACCCCGGTTTGGCCGCTCCGGCCGCCATTGGAATCAAAAAGGCCGCGCATAAAATCATAACTGCAACAAAAACTTTTTTCATAACCCCTCCTTTTGTTCACACGGTAAATGATTGACTGTGACCTTCCCCAATGATCTTTTTCATGCTATCCCTTGTACCAGCTCCCCTTTTCTTTCAGAAAAGTGAAACTGTAATTAAAAACACTATTTTCCCCCGAGTGCTCAAACGTCACGTCCACCTCGACCTGGACGAACTTGTCCACGTCGGGATAGTCTTTCCTCATGTCGTTGTCCCGGAGTCGGCAAATATTCACAATCCGGTAGGTGTTGACTTTTACGGGAGGCTGGCTGGCCATATCCTGCAGAAACTGATCGTAGGAATGCGTTTTCCTGTAAGTGGAAGATGGAGCCAGAAGAGCATAAACCTTCTCCAGATTTCCTTCCTTTTCGGCCTTCAAATAATTGCCGGCGGCCTGTTCGACTGCGCTTTTCTCCAACATCATTTCCAGTTTATTGCGGGGAACATCCCAGGCCAGCATACCCGCTATCAATGTCACGACGGCGATAAAAAAGGCTATGATGATTTTCTTCCCGCTCATGAAAAGACTCCGTATTGAATCAGACCCGCTGGCCGGATACGTGCAGCGATAATCAATCCTAAACTTTTTTTACGTAATGTTTGCTGAACAATCCGCTTGGCCTGACGGTAATAATCAGAATAATGACAACAAAGGCCACAATCGGTTTCCATTCCGGCCATGCATAGCCAAAGAAGTTCTCAACTATGCCCATTATTAATCCGCCGATGACCACGCCCGGAATACTGGTAAGCCCTCCCAAAACGGCTGCTGCGAAGGCGCGCATAAAAGGTTCCATCATGAAATTAGGATCCAGCACGGAACGGGCTGCGAAAAACATGGCCGCCAGCGCGCCAATTAACGAACTCATTCCCCACGTAATAGAAAAAACTCTTTCAACCTTGATCCCCATGATTTTGGCGGCATTTTCATTCTGCTGGGTTGCCCTCATGGCGATCCCCAGTTTGGAATAGCGGAAAAACAGGAAAAGCAGAACCATGACAACGGTAGTCAGCACAAAGACCCCGATTGTCCATTCGTTCAGTGCAAAGCCGGGAAAAATTTCAACGGTTTTGTGGACGGAAAGCAGAAACGGAAAATCTTTTTGCTCCGCGCCCCATTTCCATCCGGCCAGTCCCATGAGCAGCATTTCCGCACCCAGCGTTAAAATGAGCAGCCCCAAAACCGTCGGTTCCTTGGCCGGGCGTAAAAAGCAGAATTCGATGGCCATACCGAGCAAAATGGCAAAGATGAGCGTTGCAGGGAAAGCAATGTAGAAAGGCCACCCGTAAACGGTCATGATCTGGTAGGCGACAAAGGTAGACATCATGCCCATCTCACCCTGGGCAAAGTTTACCACATCCGACGTTTTGTAGATAATGGCAACGGCGACGCCGAAAAGGCCGTAACAGGCACCGATGGCCAGACCCTCAATCAGCAGCATTTCAAACATGTAAAACAACTCCCTTTTGGCCCTAAAACGGCCAGGTCTTCCAATACTTCTTAATCCGGATCCAGATACCGAACATTCCGAGCGGTTCAAAAATAACAATGGCAATCATGATGAGTCCCAGGGCAATGCCGGCAAAGTTCGCCAGTCCGATGACCGTAAACCACTTCTTGGAGATGGCTACCAGCAGTCCTCCCAGGTATGGCAGGTTTTCCACGTTTTTTAAAAGGTCATACTGCAGGTAGGTGATGAGAATAGCCCCCATAATCGCACCAAGAACAGACCCCAGGCCACCGACAACCACCATCACCAGAAAGATGATGGAAAGAATCAGATTGAAGGAAAAGGGATCGAAGAAACTGACAACAAAACCGTAAAGACCGCCGGCAATTCCTGCATAAAAAGCACTCACGGCAAAAGACATGGTTTTATAGATGGTCAGATTCACGCCCATGACTTCGGCGGCAATATCGTCGTCGCGAATGGACATGAACGCTCTTCCCACGCGTGTTTTCATAAGATTGCGCGCCCCGATAACGAGCAATATCGTAATAATCAAAATGAGATAATAGATCTGGACATCCCCCTTGATGACAAAACTAAAGGAGGAATCAGGAAGCCCCAGATCCAGAGGCGGCGCGGTGATTCCCATTCTGCCTCCAAAGATTTCCCAGCGGCCGATAATATGCATGATGGTGAGGCCGAAGCCCAGAGTAGCGATGGCGAGATATGGCCCTTCAAGGCGAAGCGCAGGCAGGCCGATGATAAAGCCCAGGAAAGCCGCGATCAGCGCAGCAATGACAATAGCGGCGAGGAAGGGAAAATGCAGGTGCGTCATAATCAGAGAAGTGCCATACGCGCCCACGGCAAAAAACCCGGCATGCCCCAGAGAAATCTGGCCGGTATAGCCCACAAGGATATTCAGGCCAACCGCCAGAATGACGTTAACCATAATGATGTTAATCAGGTAAATATTATAAGAAGGCAGATACAGGGGCAGGGTAAAAAGAAACAGAAGAAAGATGAGGGTCCACACAAGAACCGTTCCACTTTTGAAAAGCTCGATGTCTTCAAAGTAATCGCGCTTCATGTCCATAGGATCACCACGCTACTACTGATGCACCAGAGGGGTTCTACATCTGCTTCCACTTTTGCGTTAACTGAAAGCTACTTTATAGAAACACCGAAAGTGTGTCAAGATAATTTGAGATAATTTGATGTGTCGTGTAGGGCGTGTTCCCCGAACACGCTGTTATTTTGCGGATTAATCGGGCTGTTCGAGAATAACCTAAACGTCACTGGACAGCCCCTGCGTTTTATGTGCTTTCAACGATTTTAATTTCGTCTTCGGTCAGACCGTAGAGTTCGTAAACCAGTTTGTTGATCTGCCGGTTGGCTTTGTTAAAAACTAACATAATTGAATAGAAAGTATATATTCAATAACATAAACAAACGCCGCACAACAGAGTCTGGCACAAATTGCCCATCGGTTATCTTTAAAGAAGAAGCCAATGGTAAAAGCAACAAGCATTGAAATTGTTCCCGTGGCAGCAAAAATCATATAGTTTTTGGCAGATTGATAATTACAACCAAGGCTGGTTCCTTTACCGAAAAGTCGATAATACCCTTCTGGATTTTTCATAAAATCGATTAAATCCCAGGCTAAAATAACAGCCAGAATGCCCGTGAGTACTGCAATAACAATATTTATATATCTAAATATGATCTTTGATTTATTTGTATTCAACAATCAACTCCATGTCTTTTCCGTATTCTAAAAAATAAGAAACAAATTCCGAAATGGATGAAGTCATATCAATGCAACCTGCTGATCCTGCTGCCCACCCTCCGTGTATGGAAAAACCTTTCCTGTTAAAAGTATTGGTTCCAGCGCATGGATTAAGCCAGACACGATGAGCGCCCCACGCTATTACACTTCCCGGCCATTTTCCTCGTTTAAATCCTATCACACTCGTCATTCCGACAACAGCATCTGCAAGGGATATTTTCTGATAACCTGACTGCCTAACAAGCCAGCGTCCTTCCGGTAAAGGCCCATCATCAGCCTTTCCTTGGTGCTCTTTGGTCTGATATCCCGAACGTCCGGACACAGCGGGCCAACATTTTCTTTCCGATCCGCAATAATCGATCCAACATAGTTTTTTTCCATCGAAGCGCAGTGACTGAACAAACTGTAGATTGCGTTTTCCAGCAAGAACTGCTCTGCCGGTGCTCAGCATATGTTTGACAGCTTTAATAACTTGATCGTTGGACATGCGGTTTAAATGATTTTGGTATGTGTTGTCCAAAACAGATCTCAACCTCATCATGTTTATCGAATCGTTACGGCAGGACGGTAAAACATGGTCTGGGTATACTTCATGTTCGATACATAAATAGGTTGGAATATTGGGCCATTTGTAAATACAATAAGTTCTTCCTTGTACCTCGATTTGCACCTCATGTCCGAACATAAGATTAATCTCCGTCCAATATTATTATGGTTTAATGACAATAACCGTTCCACCAGAAACGTTGTTCCATATTTCTTCAATTTCTTTGTTGGCCACGGCAATGCAGCCTTGTGTCCAGTCCTTCAGATGATGGAATGGGGCAAGAAAACCAAAACCGTTTGGAAGGCCGTGAATCATAATATCACCACCCGGAGACACACCAGCCATTTGAGCCTTCTTTATATCGTCAGCCGAAGGGTAAGAGATATGCAAGGAACGGTGATAGGCGCTTCTTGCATATCTTCTGTCAATTAAATAAGCGCCCTCCGGCGTTTTTCCATCACCCTCCCGGGTTTTGTGTCCTATAGGATTTCTCCCCAAAGATACCTTATAGGTTTTTACAATTTTCCCGTTCGAAAGCATATGGAGTTGTCTTTTGGATTTTTCCAAAATAAGTCTATCAACGGTCAAACCCGAAATTTCCTTTTCCTTTGTGGCAGGGCTACACGCGGTAACCAGAAAGATACATATCAAGAATGAAAAAAACCTTTTCATCTTCTATCCTGTTGGATATGGGTGATTAATTGATTGTGAGATTTATGGAACGAATAGCATATGTTCTATTTTGGGAAAAGAAAAATATTGCAATTACCTCGTTTTTCCACGTTGGTGATTTCTTCCGGGAGTTACGTTTTGTAGGGCGTGTTCGCCGAACACGCCGTTATTTGCGGCTTAATCGGGCTGTTCGGCGAACAGCCCCTACATTTTATGTGCCTTCAACGATTTTAATTTCGTCTTCGGTCAGGCCATAGAGTTCATAAACCAGTTTGTCGATCTGTTTGCCGTCACATAGATTGGTTGCCGTAGGCAGTATCTACATCCTAAATCAACCAAGCACAGCCACTAGTTCTGCAATTACCTTCACATCACATGATTGTTCCTCTGTAAATGTTAGTGGTTCATATCCTGGTAAGGTGGTCTCGGGTAATAGAATAATAGAAGTGTGCCGCCACGTTCCATCTGATAGATGTCTTTTTTTACTTTCGTATTTTTTAACGGTGAATTGTCCCCCATTGTCAACATCATTAATATCTCTATGTTGTGCAAGGACGATCTTGCCTTGCCGAGTACCTGCGGGATTTAGCCTAAAGAGACACCATGAGCCGTTCGGTATGCGGCGATTCATCGACTCACCAACAACTTGCGCTACAAAAAGACCTCGCTGATGGCGAAAGACATCGGGAAGTTGAACCCACTCATTATCGTGAATAGTTTGTTCGCTCAATCCACCATGTATATCCGTAACCTGTTGTTCATCGCTAAACTTTCCAGCCGCTACCTTAAGATCATATAGAGGAACACAATTTTCAAAAGGTCTAACATCTTCGAGCGACAACCGCCTGAAAGGTAGAATAACAGATGAATGAGTTTCTTCAGTTAAAGACTTAGCAATGGTGATTTCGAAACCGGTAGACGGAGTCTCCATGTATTTCTCAAAATGTTGTTGAGTTTCTTTATCTGTAAAATAGACGTAGCAACCTTTTTGTCCACGGGTCATAAGCGTACGGTAAGTATTCTTAATGATGGCATCGAGACGCCTCATTGTAGCGCCTGGTTTTTCTCGAAAAAGAGATTTCCAACCATGGATTGATTTATCCGTACTAGCTCGTTCTTGGGGTTGAGTAATGATTTTCCCATTACGCACTATCAAATCATTGCCAACAATTACGCCAACATAGTCTAATTCTAATCCTTGACAAGTATGTATACAGCCGACTTCACTGACTGAATCAGGCTTGATAATCCAAGCTTGTCCGTCGGTGTCGAGATTCCAAGTTGCCTTGTAATCACCGATAACAATATCCTTGAGGTGGGGATTGCGCTTGCTTATCCATTTCCAGCAATAACCCGCAACCAATCGAGCTTTATTCTTTTCCTTGTTCTTCTCACGGATAATATTGTGCAGTTCTACCGGACTATCAACAATACGGAAATCATATTCATTAGATTTAAGTATTTCGTTTGCTGTTTGTCGAATCTGTAGTGTATTATCAAGCCAGGAAAGGTATCCTGTAGAACCATTACATCGAAACTGTGACTCAAGTTTGAGTTCGGCAACACCTACTTTCAACTGTTTTGCCCAACGTTTGATTTCTTCTTTATCACCAATATCTTTGAGGGTCACTTTTTGGTCTTCATCTATAAAAAATACGCTGAACTTACTGGCGTTGATTATCTCTTTAATCTGATTTTCACCAAGATGATTAAATATACCCCCTTTTGCGTTGAGTCTGTGAGCTTCATCGACGATCAAACAATCAAAGCTGTTCTCTGCTATTGAATAATAAGATCCCGAACCTTTGAACATATTTGATATACGTGATTTTTTAAATGAGTTGGTGAGCATGGCCTCGTATACTAAACGTGGCGCCGAATTGCGCGTAACATATTGCACAACAAGTTCGCGATTTGTTAGTTTAACAAGCAGGTTAATTGCGATAACTGACTTTCCTGTCCCTGGGCCACCCTCAACGATCAACACTTTTTTCTTTTTTGCAGAAGATTCCTTGGCATATTTGATGGCCGTTTCATAAACGACCTTCTGATCATCAATCATTATAAACTCTTCATTACCCTGAAGCATTGACAAAAGTTGATCAGCAAGATTTTTTGATGGTTTTATCTTGCCGTGATCAATACGGTACATGATTTGCTTTGTGTCGCCATATTTTACGTTAATTTTTATGAACTCGCGCAGCTTAAGAGCATCGCCTTTAAGGAAAAGAGGGGCTTTGCGAATGTATTCATTGTAAAAATCGTTGGCAATAACCTTGTCTTGCTCATAATTATGAAGATATGCGCAGGGATAAAGTTGTATTTTGTCTTCTTGCACGGTCTGGTTGAAATCTTCCAGAAGACATTTGTATGACCATGCTTGATAGGAGGGGTGTGGCCTTTCTATTTCTCCATGTTGAAATCGTGTTCTAACTATTGCATCTTTTGCCGTTAAGGCTGCATGTTGCCACTGTTTGAGCTCAATAAGTATTGCTGATTCTCTATCTTGGTCATCTGTCCCCGTTAATATAAAGTCGATTCGGTTTGACGTTTGCGGAATATGATACTCGATCGCAACACCTGCGTCACTCGGGATATCATCGTCCGTTAAAACGCGATCCATGTATTGCAGAGAATTCATCCAAGAATTTATTTCTGCTTTCCCTGTCTTCCTACCTGTAACAGCCTTATATTTATCGTAAATAATATTACCGATGTCATTTGTCATGACGTCATCTTGAAATTTTGCTTTCGTAGCGGAATAAACAATCACTAGATTAGCTCCGATTGAAGTAGGCTATGGAAGCCTTGTCACCACTATCATATGTTTTAAATTACAAAGTTTTTCTATAGCTCCGTATATTTTTTTGCAGAACCTCGTGCTTTTTCAACAGGATATTTCTGGCGATTTATTTCCAACTTCTTGTATGCCGCATCAAGCGGGTCAATTCCGAGCTTATCAGCAAAACACGTCAGATAAATCAACACATCACCAATCTCATCCCTGATTTGCTGTAGCTTTTCTGGAGACGGTTTTGCACTTGCAACCTCAGTCATCCACTGGAAATGCTCGAGCAATTCTGCGGTTTCTACAGTAAGCGCCATTGCCAAATTCTTAGGTGAGTGAAATTGTTCCCAATCCCGTTCAATAGCAAATTCCCGCAAAAGTTCTGCGAGATGATCCAAGTCTCGTCTCTTCATTAATTTAACACCACCTTCTGGTTTTCTAAAGCCATCTCTTAACCCTCAGCAAAAGCCAGCATCTCGCGCCAGCTTTCTATTTCCGCTAGAAACGCGCTGTCCACTTCAGCGGTGCCACGCTTGCCTTTATTGGATTCGGCATATTTGTCAAACGAGCCCTTGAGGATGGCGTCTTTGGAAAAAACAGAAGCAATTTCGCCCCATTTTTCGGGATACTGCTTATAGGTATAGTATTTGATACGGGCCTTATCAGACTTATCATTCTGATCCGGTTTGATGCGGCAGTCATAAACAGCAAACTCATCAAAGTCGGTAACGATGGAAAGCGGCAGTTTCGCTGACCAAGCATAGCGCCTGACCTGAAAGGCGGGTGCAGGAGCCTCTTTGATGTTGATGGAGGGTTGTTTGGCTTCGACGAAAAACTTGCGCTGTCCGCCAATGCGGAAGGAATAATCCGGTGCCTTGGTGACACCGCTGACTTTTACGGCGTCTTCGTGGATAACGTCCTTATAGGTTTCTGCGTTACCGGATATATTATTGATGTCCCAGCCCAAGGCTTCAAAGAAGGGATCTATAAATTCCCGGCGCACCTGGGTTTCGTTATAAGAACCGGATTTGTAGGCCTCCTTGTTTCGTTCAAAGCGATCAATTAATTCCAGAATGATTTGCGGTGCTGACATCCTGTCAATTTTCCTTTAGACAACAGCCGTTACATCAACTTTACATCTCTTGTCGCCCGGGTCACCACAAAACATCGTTCGATATTGGATTTTGAGTCCACCGGAACAACAAAAAATCCCGACCGGTCCGGCTGGTAGCCCATCGTGGTACCAACAAGCTCTTCGCCGTCTTTGAAAAGCACCCTGATTCTGCGGCCAACAACAGGCTTGCCTGCTTCGAAGTCTTTCCTGTCCTGGTAATCGGGATTGCCGCTAAAATCCTTTACAAAAAAAACAGCCTTTAAATCTTTGATGCTGACTTCCAACGGCTTGTCACCCGGTTTAGATCCGACGGGCGTCACATGAAAATTTTCCTTGTTGGGTGCAAAGTCAATGGTAATGCCTTTCTGAATGCGTTTGTCAGCATAGCGTATTACAATTTTATTTTGAATCATGGCTATCCTCCTTCAAGGCAGATGCTTTCAAAATAATGATGCGACCCATCACTTAATCTGATCTTTTTCCGGTTATTTTATCTATTCTTACACCAATCACACAAACTTTGTCCAGCCATTCATCGTCATAAGAGAAATTATCATTGCCGGCATATTTCTTCATCAGGATATCCAGCACCTGTTTCTTTTCCACCGCATGTTCAATAAAAGCGGCCTGACCAAAACCGATTACACTTCTGTATCTCATGCCCCATGAACAGGCCGTCCCGCCCCGGACCGGATCACCGGGGATATCCACTTCAAAACACACTTTACGGTTCCTGCGCATCATGTCAATTTTTTTGCCTGTGGCGGCACAGTGAAAATAAAGAAACCCGGCGCTCACGGCAAAATTAACAGGAACAACATAGGGAGTATCACCATTAGCCATTGCAATCCGGCAAACCGGCGCGGTTAGTAAAATAGCCTCAATTTCGCCTGGATCTTTTATTTCTTTCTCTGAACGCCTCATGTCGCATTACTTTCCAATACCGGTCGTCCATGAAGAACTTTTGGCATGTTTCAGAAAGTTATGATAAAAAGCATCAACTTTTAAAGACCGGCTTTTTGTTTCCTTTCTCTTTGCTGTGTTTTATACGAACAGCACAAAAAAGTCGATGACTTTATCCTGCGGATATGAGAGAAAAAAATATGGACCACAAAACACATCGCGCCATAGGCGTCTTTGATTCCGGCATCGGGGGATTGACGGTTGTGCGAGCGCTCATGGAACGTCTGCCTTTTGAAAATATCATTTACTTCGGCGACACCGCCCGGGTGCCCTACGGCGTTAAATCGGTGGAAACCATTAACCGTTACGCCATACAGATAACAGAGTTTCTACTCAAGCAGGACGTCAAACTTCTGATCGTCGCCTGCAATACAATGGCGGCCGTAGCGTACCGCGCGATTCAAGACCTGTCGCCCGTCCCCGTGCTGGAGGTCATTGAAGCCAGCGCAAAAATCGCGGTGTCCGAAACTCGCAGCAAGACCATCGGCGTGATCGGCACACCTGCCACGATCAACTCGAATGCATATGCGCGTGCCATACACCAGCTGGACCGCGACGCAAAAGTTTTTTCTCAGGCCTGCCCGCTGTTTGTGCCGCTGGTGGAAGAGGGCTGGCTGGAGCACGGAGCCACGAGACTGGTTGCGGAAGAATATTTAAAGCCGGTCATGGCCGAAAAGATTGACACGCTGGTTCTGGGCTGCACGCATTATCCGCTCCTCAAACCTCTTTTTCAGAACATCGTTGGCGCGAACGTCCGACTGATCGATTCGGCCGAGGCAATGGCGGAAATCGCCGCTGACTTGATTCACCGTGAAAATCTCGGCAACAGCAGCCGTCAATCGCCCGATTATCTGTTCTACGTAAGCGATGTGCCGTACCGTTTTCAGACAATCGGCGAGCGTTTCCTTGGACGGACACTCGCCCGTGTTGAGATGGTCAGGTTGTAGGATGCATGACACGCGGCGCTGCAGATTCCCGTACCGTATGAATCAGCAATCACTAAAAATCTTTTTCTGGAGTTGAAAAATGAAAATCCTGCTTGCCGGATACAACATAGACTATGACGTTATTCGTGAGCTGAAAGAAAAAAGCGCTTTTGGGCAGGACATCACTCCCGAAACCATATCCGCTGCTTACGCCCGAATCAGCCGCAGCCCCAAGCCGGTTGATGCACTAAGAAGGGATTCCCGGGCCGAAGTCGAAAAAGCCCGCAAATCCAACCGCAACATTGTTTTTGAGATGGGGCACAACTCGGTAGCCGAGCATGCCGTATTCAACATCGACATTATCGGTGTCTCCCGTTTGATCGTGGAAGAAATCGAAAAATTCCGTCTTTGCTCCTATACGGAAAAATCCCAGCGCTATGTCCTGTTTGACCGGGACTTTGTTGTTCCCGAAGAAATCATCCAGGCCGGTCTGAAGGATTTGTATACCGCAACGATTCAGCTGCAGAATGACTTTTACCATCGGCTCTACGAACAGCTCCGGCCGTATGTATTTGAGAAAAACCGGGAACTGGCCGAAAACCCCGGCAATAAGTCCATGCTGGAAGGCTGGGCCAAGGAAGATGCCCGCTACACCATCGCTCTGGCCACGGAAACACAGCTGGGCATGACCGTCAACGCCCGCAACCTGGAGCTGATGCTGCGGAGACTGTCGGCTCTGCCCCTGGCCGAGGCACACCTCTTAAGCGACAAGCTTTATACCGCCACCAAAGATATTGCGCCGTCGCTGATTCGCTATACACGATCAACCGACTATGATCTTCTGACCCGGAAAAACCTGCGTGAGTTTTGCAAAAAGTTCGACGAGGGAAAAAAGAAACGGCCGCTTCAGAGTGTCCGTCTGGTCCGGGCGACGGAAAATGCCGATACGCAGTCAGCCGCAGCACTGCTTTTCGCGTCATCGGGTATGAGTTACGACCTATGTCTTCAGAAAGCCGGGCGCATGAAACCGTCCGAAGCAAAGGCCCTGTTCAAGACCCTTTTTAAACACATCCAGTCCTATGATACGGTGCTGCGTGAACTTGAAAATGTTGACATGCTCTTCGAGTTGATCATGAGCGCCAGTTGCTTCGCGCAGCTCAAACGCCACCGTATGGCCACCATCATCAGCCAGGATTACAACCCGGCCCTGAGCGTCACCATACCGCCCGCTGTTCGCGCAATCGGGCGACAAAAAGAATTCATGGCCATGATCAAAAAGACCAACAGCGCGTATGAGATCATCCGGCATAAAAGCCCTGCCGCCGCTCCGTATGTGCTGACCAACGCACACCGCAGGCGCGTGCTGATGAAACTCAACGCGCGGGAACTTTACCATCTGGCACGCCTGCGGGCCGACCGACACGCGCAATGGGACATTCGCGATCTTTCAGAAAGGATGCTGAAACAGGCCCGCAACATCATGCCGTTGACCCTGATGATGGCCTGCGGCAAAGACGGTTTTGACGCGAGGCGGAAAATATTTTTCCCCAAAGCATAATCCTTTTTTATCAGCGTGACCGCATGATCAACAAAAAACTCCCGATCGTTCTTCTGGCCACTACGATCAGTTCGTTTACAACCCCCTTCATGGGTTCGTCCGTCAACGTCGCCCTGCCGATGATTGCCCACGAATTTTCCATGAATGCGCTGTCTGTAAGCTGGGTGGCCTCGTCCTTTCTTCTGGCTGCATCCATCACACTGTTGCCGCTGGGACGACTTGCCGATATTTTTGGAAGAAAATTATTTTTTTTCGCCGGGTCCCTGATCTTTGCCCTGTCGTCGCTTTTATCCATCTGCTCGCAGACGGAAGCCTTTTTCATTGCCATGCGTGTTGTCCAGGGAATCGGCGGCGCGATGATTTTCAGTACGGGAACAGCCATGCTGGTTTCCGCCTACCCCCAGGGACAAAGGGGCAGGATTCTGGGAATCAATATTGCCGCGGTTTATATCGGACTCACGTGCGGCCCGTTCATCGGCGGTTTGCTGACCCAGCACCTGGGGTGGAAAACAATTTTCATTTTCAGTGCAGTGCTTGGAACTGCAGCAGCCGGACTCTCCCTCTTTGTGGCAAAAGAAGATCTTCCGAAGGACCGCCGTGAGGAATTTGATTTGTCCGGCTCTGTACTTTACGCGCTGGCGCTGTTTGCTTTGATGTATGGTTTATCTCAACTGCCCTCCCCGAGGGGAGGCGCACTAATCGCGATCGGCGCTTTATGCTTTATATTATTCATCCGTCAGCAATTGACCAGACCTTACCCGCTTATCAACATTCGCTTCTTTCTGGAAAATCGTGTTTTTGCCTATTCCAATCTGGCGGCACTGATCAACTACAGTGCCACGTTTGCCATCACTTTCATTCTGAGCCTTTATCTGCAGCATGTAAAACTGCTGACGCCTTCGCAAACCGGCATGGTCCTGGTGATTGAGCCGCTGCTGCAGGCCCTTCTTTCGCCGGCCGCCGGAAGGCTGTCTGACCGAATCGAACCAAGGATCCTTTCTTCTATCGGCATGTCGCTGACGGTCCTCGGCCTTGCGGGGCTGATCTTTATCTCTTCAGATACGCATATCTATTATATTGTCATTTGCCTGGCGATTCTGGGGGTTGGTTTTGCACTTTTTTCCTCACCCAATGTCAACGCGATCATGAGCTCGGTGGACCATAAATTTTATGGCATTGCGTCTGCGATGCAGGCAACCATGAGACTGGTCGGACAGATGTTGAGCATGGGTATCGCCATGCTGGTTTTTGCCTGGGTCATCGGTGATCAAAAAATTACCATTGAGACCGGCTCCCTTTTCATTTTCAGCGCCAGGTTGATTTTTATCATTCTGGCTGTGACCTGCATTCTGGGTGTTTTCGCATCATTGGCCAGGGGACGCGTGCATAAAGAATGATCAGCAAGTCAGCCTTAACGGTTGACGATGAAGGACGAGCATGAAAGATCATTTGATCACTTTTACCATCGGTCTTGCCGCAGGGTTTTTGGGCGGTTTGATCGGCCTCGGGGGTGGAATCATCATGATTCCCCTGATGGTCGAATGGATGAAAATCGACCAGTGCCGGGCACACGGTACGAGCCTTGCGGTACTCGTTTTTACGGGAATCATCGGAGCCTTTACTTACGGTCTTCACGGCCAGACGGTCTGGAAGGCGGCGGCGGCATTGGCTTTGCCAGCACTGTTCACGGCTGCCGCAGGGGCACGTCTGGCTAACCGGCTTCCAGGCTGGAAGCTGAAAAAAATATTCGGCGCATTCTTGATTTTCTGCTCGGTTCTTTTGCTTCTCAAACCTTTTCTGAAGGACATGATCGGCACATTGCCGGGTTGTGCTTCAATCATCGCCCTGATCATTACGGGCGTTTTAACCGGATTTCTCTCCGGCCTGATGGGGGTCGGCGGGGGAACCATCATGGTACCGGTCATGGTCCTTCTGGCGGGATTTTCACAGCATGCGGCACAGGGAACTGCTTTGCTGGTAATGGTCCCCATGGGCGCTGTCGGCGCGTTTACGCACTGGCAACTGAACAATGTTGCGGGCAACCTTCTTTATGGTTTGGTGCCTGGCATCATCCTGGGGACATTTGCAGGTGGCAATGTTGCTCAAATTATCCAGGATGATCCCCTTCGCTGGATGTTTGTTCTGGTAGCCGTATATACGGGGTGGCGGTATATCAAGACAGTATCGTCTGAAGTTTGTGAATAAATATAATGAATTTCCCCGATTTCACACAGTGCTTCACGTCGAACTGTTTGATCTTTAAAATCATCTATGATAGGTGATTTTTTTATGTTATTCATGTTTTGAAAGAAGGCATGCGTGTCTCGAAAAACTGGGATTGTCAAACATAGCGACTACTTACAGCATTCGGCGGGTTCAGGTCATCCCGAAAGTCCGGAAAGGCTCGCATCTGTTTATGAAATGCTGGACAACCCGAACATGTCCTGGAAGTATGTTGACATCAAACCCCGCCTGGCAAGCCACAACGAAATTGCTTATGTCCACACCCTGCCCTATATTGAACGCATTGCCCAAACGGCAGGCAAAAGCTGTGTAATCCTTGATCCCGATACAAGCACCTGCCCGGAAACCTACGAAATTGCCAAACTTGCTGTCGGCGGTGTGTTAAACGCTATCGACGCCGTCATGACACAGGAAGTGGATAACGCCTTTGCATTCATCAGGCCACCCGGCCATCATGCGGGTGCCGGGAACTCCGCCGGTTTCTGCATTTTCAACAATGTAGCCATCGGGGCCATGCATGCCATGAAAAAGCACGGGCTCAAAAAAATCCTGATTGCTGACTGGGATCTTCACCATGGCAACGGAACACAGAAGATTTTTTATTCCGACCGCAGGGTACTGTTTTTTTCAACGCATCAGTATCCATATTATCCGGGCACGGGAGGTTTGCACGAAATCGGAGAGGGTCAGGCCCTGGGGTACACAATCAATGTGCCGCTCAAACGGGGCGCAGTAAGCGGAACGTTCATCTCGGCATTCCGCAAGATTCTGGAACCTGTTGCCCTTGAGTTTGAACCGGAATTAATTCTCGTATCCGCGGGTTTCGACACATATTATCAAGATCCCCTGGGCGGCATGCGCGTCACCCCGGAAGGATTTGCCGCAATGGCACGTGTATTGCTGAACATAGCAGACAAATGCTGTTCGGGGCGTGTGGTCGCCCTGCTGGAAGGTGGTTACCATGTTGCAGGGTTGACCCGATCGGTCAAGGCAGTGCTTGAAGAAATGTATGATGAAACCCACTGGACGGATAAAAAGCTGGCGGCCCTGGAACAGGATTGCGATCCGGACAACAAACCGGCGATCCAATCTGTCATGAGCACGCTGCGCCCATATTGGAATGGTTTGTAGGAGGAAATCTGTTTTGAAATTAAGCACACAGGATGTTGAATATGTTGCAAAATTGGCGCGTCTGGAGTTCACGGACGCCCAGAAGGAAAAATTTACCGTCCAGCTGAACAATATTCTGATTTACATCGAAAAACTGGGTGAACTGGACACGACGGGGATTGCGCCAATGAGCCACGCGATTGCCGTAAGCAACGCTTTTCGCGAAGACGTTGAACGACCATCCCTGGGCACAAAAGCAACGCTGGCCAATGCCCCGGATGCTCGGGGTGAGTTTTTCCGGGTTCCCAAAGTGATCGACTGAAAGCACGCAAATGTTCTCTTTTTTATCTCTTGGAACAAAATTGCACCTTTTAAATTCTTATCCGGGGAGTATATGGAATTACATCAATTAACGATTCATGAGCTGCAGAAATTGATTCAAAACGGTGAAGTATCGTCCATGCAGATTACCCGATCCGTTTTTTCACGAATCGACGAGGTGGAAGAACGGGTACACTCCTATATCCGCCTGATGAAGGATGAAGCACTGGCTGCGGCAGCACGTGCGGATGAAGATATTAAAAAAGGGAACATCCGTCCGCTAACGGGCATTCCCGTGGCGCTCAAGGATATCGTCTGCACAAAGGGAATCCCCACCACCTGCGGTTCAAATATCCTTCATAACTTCGTTCCCCCATACAACGCGACGGTTGTGGAGAAACTGTCCGCAGCCGGTGCGGTGTTTGTGGGAAAAGCCAACATGGATGAATTTGCGATGGGATCTTCAACCGAGACATCCTTTTTTGGTCCGACATGCAACCCGTGGGACCTGGAACGCATCCCCGGTGGATCAAGCGGCGGATCAGCAACTGCGGTGGCCGCCGATGAATGCATTGCTTCCATCGGTTCAGACACCGGAGGATCGATCCGCCAGCCGGCGGCCCTCTGCGGCGTTGTCGGCATGAAACCGACCTACGGAAGGGTTTCACGCTTCGGACTCATCGCGTTCGCCTCCTCGCTGGACCAGATCGGTCCTTTCACAAAAGACGTGGAAGACTGCGCCATCATGATGAATGTCCTGGCCGGTTATGATCCCAGAGAATCCACATCCGTTAAGATGGAAGTGCCCGACTACCGCCAGTTTATCGGCCGCGATATTTCCGGCTGGAAAGTGGGCATCCCGAAAGAATATTTTGTTGAGGGCATCGACCCGGAAGTCAGCGCGGCCATCAACGGGGCGATTGATACCGTGAAAAAATGCGGCGGCCAATGCATCGACATTTCACTACCTCATACACAATACAGTGTGGCGGTTTACTATATCATTGCTCCTGCGGAAGCGTCTTCCAACCTGGCGCGTTATGACGGAGTCAAGTACGGTTTCCGGGCATCCGGCGAGCGGGACCTGATGGAGATGTACCGCAAAACCCGGATGGAAGGATTCGGAGAAGAAGTCAAACGCCGCATCATGATCGGCACCTACGCTCTGTCCGCCGGCTACTACGACGCCTACTATGGCAAAGCCTCGCAGGTGCGTGCATTGATCCGTCGGGATTTCGATGAAGCATTCAGGGAATGCGACATCATTCTCACGCCCACCACACCGACCCCGGCGTTCAAAATCGGGGAAAAAACCGATGATCCGCTGCAAATGTACCTTTCAGACATTTTTACAATATCGACAAACCTGGCCGGCATTCCGGGGATCTCCATACCGTGCGGATTTACGGCTGCCGGACTGCCCATCGGCGTCCAGTTCCTGGCAGGTCATTTTGAGGAAGGGAAATTATTGCAGATTGCCTCGGCGTTTGAAAAAAACGCTGCCATCGAAAAAAGGAGGCCCTCTTTATAATGGAATTTGAAACCATCATCGGGCTGGAAGTCCACGCCCAAATGCTGACGGACACCAAAATATTCTGCAACTGTTCAACAAAATTCGGCGGAGCGCCCAACAGCCACACCTGCCCGGTCTGCCTGGGAATGCCCGGTGTACTGCCGGTGCTCAATAAGAAAGTCGTTGAATACGCCATGATGATGGCGCTTGCCACCAACTGCACCATCAATTCATCCAACAGTTTCGCGAGGAAAAACTATTTTTACCCTGATCTGCCCAAAGGCTATCAGATTTCGCAATACGCGTATCCCCTGGCGGAGCATGGTTATGTATGGATAGAAACGGATGGAAAACAGAAAAAAATCGGCATTACCCGCATTCACATGGAAGAAGACGCCGGCAAACTGATTCATGATGAGAATAATCCATTTAGCTATGTCGATTTGAACCGCACCGGCGTACCACTCATCGAGATCGTCGGTGAGCCGGACATCCGATCACCGGAAGAGGCGGCAGAATACCTCAAACGCCTCCACGAAATCCTGGTGTATCTGGAAATCTGCGACGGCAACATGGAAGAAGGCTCTTTCCGCTGCGACGCCAACGTGTCCATCCGGCCTGTGGGACAGAAGGAATTCGGCACCCGTACGGAACTCAAAAACATGAACTCCTTCCGCAACGTTCAGCGCGCGTTGGAGTACGAAGTCAAACGTCAGCAGTATCTGGTGGAAAACGGCGAGCCAATCATTCAGGAAACACGACTGTGGGATGACGCGCAGGGAGCGACCAACTCCATGCGCAGCAAGGAAGAAGCACATGACTATCGTTATTTCCCTGATCCTGATCTGGTGAAAGTGGTTGTGGATGAAGACTGGATAGCGAAGATCCGGGAATCCCTGCCGGAGCTGCCCGTGGCAAAACGCGAGCGTTTTATCAGGGAATATCAGATCCCCGCTTATGATGCGGGCGTACTCACCGCCGACAAAGCGCTGGCCCTTTATTATGAAGACGTGGTCAGGCTGTGCGGAAAACCCAAGCAGGCCAGCAACTGGGTCATGGGCGATGTGCTGCGTTTCCTCAATGAGGAAAAACGGGACATCCGTCAATGCCCCATTTCCGCCGGGTCGCTCGCCGATATGATCAACTTGATTGAGGAAGGCACGATCAGCGGGAAAATGGCTAAGGATATTGTTGAGGATATGTATCATACCGGCAAGCCGCCGCAGGACATCATCCGGGAAAAAGGTTTGGTGCAGATTACCGATGAAGGCGAATTGACCGAAACCATCAAGGCAATTATAGATGCGCACCCCGCACAACTGTCGGACTATCGTGGCGGCAGGGAAAAGCTCTTTGGTTTTTTTGTCGGTCAGGTGATGAAGTCGACCCAAGGCAAGGCCAATCCGCAACTTGTCAATAACCTCCTGAAAAAGATGCTTGCCCCATGATGATTCAAACCGTCTTCTGGAAAAATAATAAGGTGGTCATGATTGACCAGAAGGCCCTGCCGCTTTGTGAGCGGCAGCTGGTCTGTTCAGATTACCGTCAGGTAATTACCGCAATCAAAGACCTGACCGTTCGCGGCGCACCGGCTATCGGTGTGGCCGCGGCCATGGGTGCGGCGCTGGGCGCTCTTTCAATTCAATCAGAACCGGTTGCAAAATTTAGAAAAAAATTTCATGCGGTTTGCAATGAAATTGAAAAATCCCGGCCGACCGCAAGAAATCTTTTCTGGGCCATCGAAAGGATGAAAGATCATCTGGAAAACACCATCCTTTCCGGAAAGAAAAATCTGGTTGGCGAATTGATCAAAGAAGCAAAACGCATCTGCGCCGAAGATATTGAAATCAACAGGCAGATCGGAAACCACGGGAGCAGATTGATCTCCGACGGCGATCACATCCTGACGCACTGCAACGCGGGCGCGCTGGCCACAGCAGGTTACGGAACGGCGCTGGGCGTCATCCGTGCAGCCCGGAAGCAGGGAAAAAAGATCCATGTCTATGTAGATGAAACCAGGCCGGTGCTGCAGGGAGCAAGGCTTACCGCCTGGGAGCTGAAGAAAGAGAAAATAGCAGCCACGCTGATTTGCGACAACATGGCGGGGTTCCTGATGCAGCAGAACAAAATCAGCAAGATCATCGTCGGGGCGGACCGCATCGTCGCCAACGGCGATATAGCCAATAAAATCGGAACGTACTCGCTTGCGGTACTGGCGAAGTCTCACGGCATCCCTTTTTATGTCGCGGCACCGATGTCCACCTTTGATTTTTCACTCAAGACTGGAGCATCCATCCCCATCGAGGAAAGAAGCGAATGTGAAGTAACCCATTTTAAAGGAGCCCGATCGGCGCCTCAAGGCATGAAGGTATACAATCCCGCATTTGACATAACACCGGGCAAACTGATATCGGCAATTATCACAGAGAAAGGCGTTCTCACCAGGCCTTATTCGTCGGCCATCGCCTGTTTGCACGAAGGAACAACCTGAAAAATGAATTTACTGCTTTTTGATTTTGATGGCGTTTTAGTGGATTCAATCGACGTTTATGAAAAAACAGTAACCGATTGTCTGCAGCAGATCGGACAGCCGCTAACGCGAGGCAGGGAAGAATTTCTGGAACTGTTTGAGGGGAATTTTTATGAATCCCTGGTTCAGAAGGGCGTTGATATGGATAAGTTCACGGCCGCTTCCATCGACATCCTTGCCGGGATTAACTACGCCGAAATGAAACCCTTTGACGCGATCCGGCCGGTTTTGAGGGAATTAAAGAAAAATCATCCCCTGGTGGTGATTTCTTCGAACGACACGCCGACCATTCGGGAAGCCCTGCGCCTTTATGATTTCAACGGAATTTTCGATGATATCCTGGGGTCGGATTTCAAGCTCAGTAAAACGGAAAAAATTCTGTATGTCATTCAAAAGTATAATGTGAAACCGGAAAACATTTTCTACATCGGCGACACGACCGGAGACATAAAAGAAGGCAAACAGGCCGGCATTAAAACAGTCGGCGTTACCTGGGGCTGGCACAGCAAGGTAAAAATGGCAGGATCCAATCCTGATTATCTGTTTGATCATCCGCAGGATTTGCTTAATCTCAACTGAACCAGAAATATCTAACCCCGCGTTCTTAAAATGTCATTATAAAAAAACCTTTTAACTTTTTCCCCGAAGACATTTGCAAGTTGACAGCCGCACCATTTTAAAGTTAAAAGACATTACAGGATTTCTCAAGGAAGTGCCAAGGTCACTGGTGGGCCTCCTGGACTTCAAATCCAGTGTGGGGCGCTAGAACCGTCCCAGGTGGGTTCGATTCCCATGCACTTCCGCCAA
>CAYMYR010000002.1:86942-98223 GCA_964394715.1 uncultured Smithella sp. | reverse complement strand
CAGCGGACTTTTAATCCGTTGGCCGCGGGTTCAATCCCCGCACGGCCCACCAAAAAAGTCAAAGGTTCCTCAAAGGGAACCTTTTCCTGTTTCCCTTCAGACATTTGAAGTACCTCTGCTGATTGCAGTTTATCAAAATTCAACCTCGCAACCCGGCTATTCTCGGATTCTGCACATTCGTATTTTCTAAACCAAGATTTCCTTGACACACAAAAACACGCATTCTATACTCCCCCCACAAAACACTGGTTCTTAATTAAAAAAACCATAAGAACAATTTGTTTTGGACAACCGGGGAACAAAAAAATTAGGTACTGTCTGTCATCAGGGTACCCTCTAATAAAAAAGACATGGAAAGGAGTAGATGGTATTTTATGTATCGGATTGATCTGTTGAATAAGATTTCAAAAAAAGGTCTCAACCTTTTTACGGAGAAGTATGAGCACGGTACGGATATTTCCGATCCGGACGGCATTCTGGTAAGAAGCAAGGAAATGAAAGACATGACCCTGCCGTCATCTCTGAAAGCCGTTGCCCGGGCAGGCGCCGGCGTCAACAATATTCCCATCGACAAATGTTCGGAGAAAGGCATTGTCGTTTTTAATACCCCGGGGGCCAACGCCAACGGAGTGAAAGAACTGGTCATCCTGGGCATGATACTGGCAGCACGCAATGTTTCAGACGGCATCGTCTGGACCAAAGGGCTGATCGGCGAAGGAGACAAGGTGCCCGATCTGATCGAGAAAGGAAAAGCAAAGTTTGTCGGCACCGAGATCCAGGGCAAAAAGCTTGGTGTGGTGGGTCTGGGAGCCATTGGCACCATGTTGGCCAATGCCGCCGAAGGCCTCGGCATGACAGTCTGGGGATACGATCCATTCCTGTCCATCGAGGCAGCCTGGAGGCTGTCCCGCAATACCAAGAAGGCGCCAAGTCTGGACAAACTCCTGTCCGAGTGCGATTTCATCTCTCTGCACGTTCCCCAGAACAAAGACACCAAGGGATTCATTAATGCCGATAAGTTTGCGGTCATGAAAAAGGGTGCGGTGCTCCTGAACTTCGCCAGAGGCGGACTCGTGGATACCCCTTCCCTGAAAAAAGCGATCGCCGACGGCATTGTGAGCCGCTACGTAACGGACTTTCCGGACGAAGAGGTCATCAAGACGGACAAGGTCATCGCCATCCCGCATCTGGGCGCTTCCACCGAAGAATCGGAAGAAAACTGCGCCATCATGGCGACCATGCAGCTCATGGATTTTCTGGAGAACGGAAACATCAAGAACTCGGTCAATTTCCCGGAATGTTCGCTGGAACGGTCAGACAAAGCCAGGCTCACAATTTCGAACAGGAACGAGCCCGGAATGATCGAGAAGATCACTCGCATGCTGGCGGACAACCATCTCAATATTGCAGACATGATCAACAAGAGCAAAGGGAATCTGGCCTACAACATCATTGATCTGGAAGGCGACATCAATAATGACCTGATCAAGAAAATCGAGTCGATCAGTGGCATCGTGGCCGTCAGAGCAATCTAGAATACCTCTGAAGCGTCGTTCGTTCATTAAAGAAAGTGCCCGGTTTGTGTTGAACCGGGCACTTTTTCATTTGCGGGGTTGCGCATTCCTATCTTTGTTTTGACATCTTGCGCAGACATCATGTATAGTTTTTTTAATTATGCATCTGTCTGGAAACGCACATGGATGAAATAGTTAAACAGGCCATATTCCATCAAATAGAGAAAGAACCTTACGCAAGGAACTTAGGTTTGAAACTCCTGCAGTTGCAGGAAGGCTTCGCCCGGGTTGAAATGAGCTTTACCGGAGAGCTGGAAAATATTTTCGGGATGGCTCACGGCGGGGCAATTTTCTCTTTGATGGACGCTGCTTTTGAGGTTGCTTCCAACTCGCACGGCACCATGGCCGTGGCTCTCAATATGAACATCAATTATCTGGCTTCGCCGTCAAAAGGCGCTCTGCTCACAGCTGAAGCCAGGGAAATCCATAGAACCAGAAGAACCGCAACGTACGACATCCGTGCCACAGACGATACCGGAAAACTCCTGGCCACCTGCCAGGCGCTGGTTTACCGGCTGGACAAGCCGCTTCCGTTCCTTGAAAAAGAATAAAGGCTGTAAACTATTAGAATATAGACTATTAGACTGTAGGCTTTTAGACTGTTAGGTTATTTTGAAGGGCGCTCCTGCGCCAATCTTTTTACTAATAGCCTAATAGCCTACAGCCTATTTTCCTATTTCCACGATGAGATACTTCTTCTTTCCCTTGCGGATGCGAAGCTCGCTGCCGCCGGAAAAATCATCAATCGACAGTTTTTCGTCAATTGTTTTCACCTGTCGCTCATTGACATAAATACCTCCCTGATCAATGAGGCGCTTGGCTTCTGACATGGACTGCGTGAGTCCCGCTTTGGCACATAATGACGATATCAGGAGACCTGCATCCAGATCTTTTCGCGAAACTGCATAACGGGGAATAGCGGAGGTATCAGACTGAGGTGCTTCGCGCGGGATGTCGCTTGAAGGGAAAAGATCAGCATCGACAGGGCGCGCATGGAAAGCCTCCATCGAAGCGCGCCAGGCCGCCCGGGCCGCATCCTCGCCGTGCGTGACCTTGGTCGCTTCATAGGCGAGCACGGTTTTGGCCATGTTAAGTCTCGCGTCGGATAACGTTTTGACCGCAGCAATGTCTTCCAGAGGCAAATAGGTAAACAACTTCAAAAACCGCTCCACATCGGCATCATCGCAGTTGACCCAGTACTGGTAATATTCATACGGCGGGGTCAGGCTTCCGTCCAGCCAGATGGTGCCCTTTTCCGTTTTGCCCATCTTGTGCCCCAGAGAAGTGGTAATCAGGGGAAAGGTAATGGCCTGCGCGTCTTTTGCTTCAATTTTACGGATGAGTTCGGTACCGGCCAGCATATTGCCCCACTGGTCGTTCCCTCCCATCTGCAGGGCACAGCCGTAATTCTGGAAGAGATACAAAAAGTCGTAACCCTGCAAAATCATATAGTTGAACTCAATAAAGTTCAACCCCTTCTCCATCCTCATTTTATAGCTTTCCGCCGCCAGCATCCGGTTGACACTGAAATGCCGACCGATATCGCGCAGGAATTCTATGTAATTGATTTTAGTCAGCCAGTCGGCATTATTGAGCAGCAGAGCGCGTCCTTCTGAAAAATCCAGATACCGGGAAAGCTGCCTGCCCAGACATTTTGCGTTGTAGTCAATCTGCTCGCGACTAAGCACCTGGCGCATTTCTGTCTTGCCGCTGGGATCACCGATCAGTCCGGTGCCTCCGCCTACCAGGGCTATGGGACGGTTTCCGTTTTTCTGCATGTGCGCCAGCGCCATAATGGGCACCAGACTGCCGATATGCAGGCTCGTCGCCGTCGGATCAAATCCGATGTAGCAGGTTACAGATCCTCCGGCAAACAGTTCTGAAATCAGAGCTTCACTGGTGACCTGCTCGACAAAACCCCGCTCTTTTAATATTTCATAGGCGCTCTTCATCTGATGCCTCCGCTATTGATTAAGCTTGACGCTGATCCTCTCGATCGCATTGGCTCTGCCGCTTTGCGCGTCAATATCGATAACGACTCCCTGAAGGCGGATATCATTTTTTGCCACATCAAACCTGTTGGGAATCTGCGTTAAAAACCTTTCGATAATGGTGTCTTTCTTAATACCGATCACAGAATCAAAGGGTCCGGTCATCCCCACATCGCTGATGTAAGCCGTTCCGTTCGGCAGAACTTCATTGTCAGCGGTCTGCACATGGGTGTGCGTACCCAGAACCGCGGATACCTCGCCGTCCAGATACCATCCGAGTGCCCGCTTTTCCGATGTCGCCTCTGCGTGGATATCGACAATGATGACACTGGTCCGGCTTTTCAGTCGCTCGATTTCTTTTTTGGCCACGACGAACGGGCAGTCCACCGGATGCATAAAAATTCGTCCGGCAAGATTCAAAACACCAACATACTGGCCTGAAGCCGTCGGCATGAGAACCGATCCCGCGCCCGGAACACCCGCCGGGTAATTGGCGGGACGGATCAGGGATTCGTAGTCATCGATGAATTCCATGACTTCTTTTTTGTCCCATACATGGTTGCCGGAAGTCAGCACATCAATATGGGAGTCATAAAGTTCTTCTACAACCTCTCTCGTGATGCCGAAACCGGAAGCCGCATTTTCACAATTGGCGATGACCATGTCAACATCATGGCCGGAAACCAGAGACGGAAGCAATTCTTTGACCGCCCTCCGTCCGGGTTTGCCTACAATATCGCCGATAAACAAAATCTTCATCCTACCGCCTGATTTTCCCGCCGCGCCTATTTGGCAAAGTTGGACACGCGGGTCTCCCGGATAACCGTCACTTTGATCTGTCCGGGATAGGTAAGTTCATTTTCAATTTTCTTTATAATATCATTGCACAGCATCACGGTATCATTATCGGAAATCTTTTCATTTTCCACCATGATCCGGATTTCCCGTCCTGCCTGAATCGCAAAGCACTTATCGACGCCATTGAAAGAGTGAGCAATCTTTTCAAGCTCTTCCAGGCGCTGAACATACGTTTCCAGCATTTCACGGCGAGCGCCGGGACGGGCCGCTGACAGGGTGTCTGCCGCCTGAACCAGCACACCCAGAAGGGTGTTGTTGCGGCCGTCATCGTGGTGGGTGGCAATTGCCTGAACGATGCGCGGATTTTCGCCAAACCGTTTGGCAAAGTCGGCACCGATAGCTGCGTGCGTCCCTTCAATTTTATGGTCCACCGCTTTGCCGATATCATGCAGCAGCCCAGCCCGTTTGGCTTCCTTGATGTTCATTTTGAGTTCCGCAGCCATCAGCCCGGTCAGATAAGCCACGTCAATGGAATGCTGCAGAACATTTTGCGAATAACTGGTGCGATATTTTAAAGCGCCCAGCATATTGATGATTTCAGGATGAATGTCATGGACACCGCAGTCGAAGGATGCCTTCTCACCCGTTTCGCGGATGATCTGCTCCACTTCCTTTTCCACTTTTCTGACAATATCCTCAATCCGGCCGGGATGAATGCGGCCATCCTGAATGAGCCTTTCCAGCGAGATACGTGCCACTTCACGCCGCACAGGGTCAAAACTGGACAGCACCACTGCTTCCGGTGTATCGTCAACAATCAAATCGATGCCGGTAGCCGCTTCTATCGCACGGATGTTACGGCCTTCACGGCCGATGATGCGGCCCTTCATTTCTTCACTGGGTAAATTAACAACGGATACGGTATGTTCCGCCACATAATCCCCTGCGTATCGCTGAATGGCGTAGGCAATAATTTCACGCGATTTACGGTCCGCCGTCAGTTTGGCTTCTTCTTCCACTTTACGCACCAGCGCTGCAGCGTCTCGCTTGGCATCGGACTCCATGGATTGAATCAGAATATTTTTTGCTTCTTCCGGAGTAATGCCGGCAATTTTTTCCAGCTTGTCTTTCTGTTCTTCCACCATGGCATCGAGACGACGGTGTTTTTCATCCAGGGCACGTTCCTTCTGGCTTAAATTCTTGTCGCGTCCTTCGATATTTGATTCTTTCTGCGACAAAGCGTCAATCCGCTTATCCAGATTCTCTTCTTTGGTCCGGATTCGTCTCTCCAGCCCTTCCAGATCATTCTTAACCTCTTTCGTTTCCTGATCAAAATCCGCCTTCATTTTCAGCAGATTTTCTTTAGCCTGCAAAATCGCTTCTTTTTTAATCGTTTCGGCTTCTTTCTTGGACTCCTCAACAATACGCGCCGCCAGACTTTCCGATGCCTTGATTTTCTTTGCAGTGAATAACTGTTTCAGAACATAACCGACCACCGCACCCGCCAACACTGCCACGATTATAAACAGGACAGATAAACCGCCGTTAAACATAATCATACCTCCTCTTTCATCCCGTTGAACATGACCGCCCCGGTGAAACAGCATGAATCTTCACATCGGACAGGACAGGTCAACAGGATTATATTTAAACCTTCCGGCAGAAACTGATGAACAGCTTTACCGAAGGATTCATGGTTCTCTTTGTTGCTTTTTCAAGGCTGTTTGATTTGGAAAGGGGGGAATTTGTGGAGAGGGTAAATAAAAAAACCCCCGCCTATGCCGTGTTGATCACGATTTTGAACCTTTTAAAAAAGTGGGTTCCCGGTGTTGTTTGTTTCAGGCTTTCTGCCACCCGACCAGCGGAACAAGGCGGACATGCACACCGCAAACAAGTATAGGCCCCAGGTTCAAAGTGTTGGCTCAAAAACAAATGACAATCACGCACATCGCAGGGGTAAACACATTTTAATTAACTTGCGTTTTCAATCAGTTGAATCAATTTTTCGGACCTGTGTGTAAGTTGTTCACACAAGTCCTGATTAACTCCCTTTAATTTTAAAAAATCTTCTGTAATGTTTAAAGCTGCCAGGATAGCCACATCTACTGTCCGCAGACCATCACTGGACTGCACAATATCTTGCATTTTGTCGTTAACAAACTGGACAACATTGGCCACCTGTTCATCCTCCGCATCACTTAACACCGCAAGTTCCTGTCCCAAAATTTTAATGTCGTAACGCTTTTTCAAAATCCACGCCCTGGAGTCTTATTTTGCAACCGTTATATCTGCAAGTAAATCAAGCAGTGAATCTACCCTCGCGCGCACGCTGTCCCTTTCCTCATCTAATGTCTTGAGTTTGCTTTTGTAATCCTCTATCTCCGATTCTTTATTTTTTAGCGCTTCCTCCAATATTGAAATCTGTTTTTTATAAAAAACCTGTTCGCTGACAATATGTTTAATTTTATCTTCAAGCTCTGTAAATTTACTGATCTCCACGTTCATTTCAGTCCTTTTTTAAAATGCTTTAACCTCAATCATGCTGTTATTTTGATTATATTTATGCCAATTCATTCCTGAAATGTCAAGTCATTATTTTGGTTTGCGTCTCTGCAAGCCCATGGAAATAGCGGTCCAATTCCGCAAGCATTGCATCACGATCCGTCAGCTTGCCAACCGTTTCACGAAACCGTCCTGAACCGGCCAACCCCCTGGTGTACCAGAGCAAATGCTTGCGAAAAGACTTGTTTGCAACTCGTTTCCCGAAATAATATTCTTCCATTTCCAAATGTTTTTTAATAACTTCCATCCGTTCAGTCAGCGAAGGACGGTAATCGTCGGCGTTTCCCTCTGATCGTTGACGGATACCTTGAAATAACCACGGATTACCTAAAGCGCCACGACCAATCATCACCGCGTCACATCCGGTTTCCAAACGCATTTTACGGGCGTCTTCCGGCTGCCGGATATCGCCGTTTCCAATGACTGGAATTTTAACGGCATTTTTAACTCCGGCAATCACATTCCAGTCGGCGTGACCCGAAAAACCCTGATCGGCCGTACGTCCATGAACAATGACTGCCGATGCTCCTGAATCTTCAGCTATTTTAGAGATCTCCACGGCATTGATGGATTTTGGGTTCCACCCGGAACGAATTTTGACCGTCACCGGAACAGACACAGCACCAACCACGGCTTTAATCATCTTTCCGGCAAGGACGGGGTCTCTCATTAACACGGCACCTGCCCCTGCCTTGATGACTTTTTTAACCGGACATCCCATATTGAGGTCAATGACAGCCGGATGATAATCGGAAACGATAACAGCGGCCCGAGCAAGAATACCCGGATCGGCGCCAAACAACTGAACGCCAAGCGGTTGATCTTCCGGGGAGGTTTTCAGATATTCGATTGTTTTTGCTGATTCGCGAATCAGTCCATTGGCACTGATCATTTCGGTGAAACACATCTCACAGCCAAATTGTCGGGTAATGATCCGAAAAGGCAGATTCGTAATGCCGGCAAGCGGCGCAAGAACCGTCTTACCCTGAAAAAGATGAATTGCTCCGTACACAAATCAATCCTGACTGGATGCTGTTTTACGAAGGTACTGAGCTGCTTTGTCCAGCTCTTCGAGCGTGTTGATGCCCATCACTTCAACATAGTCCGCCGTCAGACAGGCATGAACTTTCCGGCCCTCCCTTCGGCCAATTTCCACGATGTCGGTCAGGTAATACTCTTTTTGTTTGTTATCATTTTTAACCTGCCGAAGGGCTGAAAACAAAAACTGTGTTTCAACGCAATAAATACCCGTATTTATTTCCAGTATCTCTCTTTCGGCATCGTTTGCATCACGATGCTCAACAATTTTCAGGATATCGCCCTGATCATCCTTGACAATGCGGCCGTAGGCGTGAGGACCGGGTGGTTCCGTCGTCAACACAGTTACGCAGGCTTGCGATTCCTGGTGGCTGCTGATCAGTCGCCTGATCGTCTTTGGCTTTAAAAGAGGCACGTCTCCACAGAGGATAACCGTCAATTCCCGATAATCTTTAAGGACATCGGCGGCCTGCATGACAGCATGACCTGTCCCCAGTTGCGGCATCTGCTGGACAAAGACGAGATCCGGGTCCGGAAAAGATTCCCTGACTTTGTCTGACTGATGACCGACAATGACTACAATCTTTTCGGCTTTCGCAAGGCGTGCCGCCTCCAGGGAATAATGTAAAAGCGGTTTGCCTTCCAGAACATGCAGCACTTTGGCCATGTCCGATTTCATGCGGGTTCCCTTCCCCGCAGCTAAAATAAGAGCGCAGAATTTTGTATCAATCATTAACTGTTTTCTCCTCTTGCATTTTGTGTTCGCGGTCTCTAAAGCTGCGGCGGGAAAACGGCCAGAACTTCCCGGATGGATTTTTGATCTGCATTTTCAATAACAAAGATAATGCCGTTGAATTCAATCCTTTCCCGTCGCAGTGGAATCCTGCCCACCTGATGTATCAGAAAACCGCCAAGGGTCTCATAATTACCTTCCGGCAGACCCATCCATAATATTTGATTCAGATCATCTATTTTCATTCGCCCATTGATCAAATACCGGCTCGGCGACATCATCTTATATAGTTTTTCACCCTTGTTGTATTCTTCATCGATGCTTCCGATAATCTCCTCTCCGATGTCCTCCACAGTGACAATGCCGACTGCACCGCCGTATTCATCAACGACAACCGCCATGTGCTCCCGTTTTCTTTGCATATCCATCAACAAGGGGCCCGCTTTTTTCGTTTCCGGAACATACAGAACATCCGTCCGCATGCAATCTGCCACCGTGGCCTTGTCCGGGCCTTTCGAAGGTTTTTCCCGTTGTTTGAGCATCATATCTAAAAGATCAAAATAATTAAGAATTCCAACGATATTGTACACCGTGTCGGAATAAACGGGAATTCGCATATATTTTTTCTCCGCGACAACACGAACGGCGTCGTCGATGGTCGTGGTTTGAGGCAGCGCGGTCAGCGCCGAAACAGGAACCATGATCTTTTCCGCCGTAAGCCCGGAAAAATCAAAAACACGGCTCACCATTTCCTTTTCTGTTGTTAAGATATCGCTTCCCTGTGTCTTTTCTCCCAGAATATATTTAAGGCCTTCTGTTGTAATATAGGATGGGGTCTTCTCGTTCGGATCGAAAGAGATATTGACGGCTCCCCGTGAAACTGCCGCAATAAAATAAGCCAGCGGATAAAACACAAAGGACGACAGACGGATGAAATGGGCCACCCGGATTGCCATCTGCTCGGCGTAATGCTGGAAAATGCTGCGCACGACAAGGATAACAAACAAGGTCGGCAGGAGAATCAGAAAAGCGATTTGTTCTCCCGTTTTCGCTCCAAAATATTGAATCAAAAGCCCGGTGGCCAGGGTGGAAGCGATAATAATCGCCAGATTCGTTCCAATGAGCGAAGTGGAAATAAACCACTCAGGATGCTCCTTTAATTTGACAGCCTGTGCGGCTGACGATGAACCCTTGCGTGCATAGTATTTGATTTTATTGATGTCAGAAGAAAACAGCGCGACCTCTCCTCCGGAATAAAGCGCCTCCAGGATCAGGCACAGAAAAATAACGGCAAGGATCAGATAAACGCTCATGCCTCACCTTCCGTTTCTGTTTGCGGTTTTTTTTCAATCCGGATTTTGAGAATCCGTGTTCTGCCTACACTCTCAATGCGGAAATGATAATTTTCAAAATGGATCATTTCTCCGCGCTCCGGCATCCTGCCGAATAAATGCAGAACAAATCCTCCGATGGTGTCAAATTCCTCCAGCGGCAGGGACGCCTGAAGCAGATCATTGACCTGTTCCATGGACATGATACCGGGAACAATCATTGTCGCCTCATCAATAATGTCACACCCGCAGTTCACCGGCGTATCATCGCCATAGGCTTCCTCAAATAAATGCTCAAGGATATCTTCCAGGGTCACCAGACCGGATACCCCCCCGTACTCATCCACCACAATGGCAATCTGAGTTGATTTTTCCCGGAAATCATGCAGCAGTCCGTTGATGGTTTTTTCTTCGGGCACGAAGTAAGGCCGGGCAAGCAGCTTTTCAACAGACGTGGATTCACCTGAACGCAGTGCATCATTCAGCAGGTCGCGGGCAAAGAGGATGCCGATGATATCATCGCGGTCTTCCCGGTAAACGGGAACCCGCTCATACCGGCCGTGAACCACCTGCCGGACAATGTCCGATGCCTTCATATCAAAAGGCAGACAGAACATATCCACGCGGGGGATCATGATATCCGTCACGGGCCTGTCACCCGATTCAAAAATGGTTTTAATGAGTTCTTTCTGTGACTCATCGACCACCCCTTCCCGGCTTCCGGCATCAATGAGGTTTTTGAATTCATCTTCCATCAGGACATCCGAATCTTTTGTCCTGCTCTTATCCAAACGGTTCAATATCAAAGAGGGTGTTTTTTCCAGGGCGGCAACAACCGGATACTCCAGCCGGGAAATGATCAGCAAAAGCGGTGAAACCGCTGAAGAAATCCTCATGGGATAAGTAACGCCAAATGTTTTGGGAATGGCCTCACCGGCAAGAAAAAGAACAATGGAGGTTACCACAATGGAAATCCCCTGCCCTTTGGGTCCGAACAAGCTGATGAACAGGGCCGCTGCAAGAATGGAAATGCTGATATTCACAACCTCATTGCCCGTCACGATGGTGATGAGCAGACGCCGCGGATTTTCCAGCAGTTTCATCACGCAATCGAAAAAAGGATAATGATCCGACTTCATCTTGTGCAGATGGAGATCGGTGAGCGATAGCAGCGCCGCCTCTGCCGATGAAAAAAAACCGGACAACAAAAACAGAAAAAACAGTATGACAATATCAGAACTCAAAGCCAATGAT
>CAYMYR010000002.1:0-86842 GCA_964394715.1 uncultured Smithella sp. | reverse complement strand
GGACAACAAAAACAGAAAAAACAGTATGACAATATCAGAACTCAAAGCCAATGATTATTTCAACCTCACTACTGTTGATGATGGCTTTTAATTTAACAGATTACCTGTAAAAAAACAAAGAGACAGATTCAAAAAGAACGATAACGTCCCGCAGGTCCTCAAGAGATCCTCGAAACAAGATCCGGTCCGATGGTTTTTTATGGCACCCTTGTTTTCCGCTCTTTTCTCTTCATCTTTGAATTTACATTATTCTACAGCGGTATGTTATTATGTTTTTTATCCAGCCTCGCTTCTTTTTTATCCTTCATGGCATCCAGCACGGCAATAATACGTTTTCGGGTTTCCCGCGGGAGGATGATTTCTTCGATCGCTCCCAGCGACGCCGCAAAATACGGGTTGTTGAATTTTTCTTCATAGCCCGCGATCAGTTCGGCCCTTCTGGCCGCCGGATCCTCCGCCGCTTTGATTTCGGCCCTGTAAATAATGTTACATGCCCCTTCCGCGCCCATCACGGCAATTTCCGCCGTTGGCCAGGCCATGACATAATCCGCCCCGAGCTGCTTGCAGCACATGCCGATATAAGATCCGCCGTAATCTTTACGGGTCACAACCGTGATTTTCGGCACGGTCGCTTCCGAATAAGCGTGCAGCAGTTTCGCTCCGTGACGGATGATGCCCGCCCATTCCTGATCCGTGCCCGGCATATAGCCGGGGACATCGGCAAAGGTAAGAAGCGGTATGTTGAAAGCGTCGCAAAAACGGATGAACCGGGACGCCTTGTCCGATGCGTTGACGTTAAGCACGCCCGCATAAAACATGGGATTGTTGGCAATGACTCCGACAGGCCTGCCCATCATGCGGATGATGGCAACAATGATATTCTGCGCCCAGTGTTCATGCAATTCGAACATCTCACCGTTGTCTGCCACGGTTTTGATGATGCTTTTCATGTTGTACGCACGTGCTGCCTTATCCGGAATGGCTTTGTCCAGTTCAGGGCATACACGGTCGGCGCTGTCTATTGTTGTCGCGACCGGCAGCGGTGAATGGCAGCTGTCGGGAAGATAAGACAGGAGCTTTTTGATCTTGTCGATACAGTCCGCGTCATTTTCCGTAACCACATGGCAGACACCGCTTTTGGAGGCGTGCGCCATGGCTCCGCCAAGGTCTTCCTGGGTAACTTCTTCGCCGATCACAGCTTTGATGACTTCCGGACCGGTGATATACATATAGGATGTGTTTTTCACCATAAAGATCCAGTCCGTCAGCGCCGGAGAATACACCGCCCCGCCCGCTGTCGGTCCCATGATGGCCGTGATCTGGGGAATATAACCTGAAGCAATGCTGTTGCGGTAAAAAATCCCGCCGTAACCCTCCAGGGAGGGTACGCCTTCCTGGATTCTTGCACCGCCTGAATCATTGATCGCAACAAACGGCTTTTGCGCGGCAATGGCCATGTCCATGACCTTCCAGATTTTTTTCGCGTGCATTTCACCCAGTGTGCCGCCGGCACTGGTAAAATCCTGCGCAGCGGCAAATACCGTGCGGCCGTTGACTTTTCCAAAACCGGTAATAACGCCATCGGCCGGGATTTCTTTTTTATCCATGCCGAAAAGGGTTGAATGATGCTTCGCAAACAACTGAACTTCCTGAAAGGTCCCTTCATCAAATAGATGATTCAGCCGCTCACGGGCGGTCATCTTGCCGCCGTCATGCTGTTTCTGAACCGCCTTTTCACCGCCCATACGCATCAGCGCCTGAACTTTTTCTTCAAATATTTTGATTTTTCCCTGGGTTGTCGCCGGATTGAAATCATCACTCATAAAGATTCTCCTTTATATGCCGGGTTTTGACGAGTTTTTGTCTTGACCCTGTACCCGGTGTACGCTACTATCGCGGCCGGTTCAGGTATGCGGCCTTTGCTCCAATCATGGTCCGCTCAATCATAAACTGCTGCCCGTGTGCTTAACCTTTTTAGATAAAACTGGCAAGTCTGATTTACACATGATGCGTAATTTCAAAATGATTCTCGGATATGACGGGGCAGCCTATTGCGGCTGGCAAAGACAGCTCAATGGCATCTCCATTCAGCAGGTCCTGGAAGAAGCCGTGGCACAAATCACCGGCGAGCAAGTATCCATCATCGCGTCCGGTCGCACGGATGCGGGCGTGCATGCCATCCATCAGGTCGCCAGCTTCAAATGCCGCAGCCTTTTGCCGGTAAACAAAATATTTATGGGGGTCAACAGTGTCCTGCCGGAAGATATCGTTGTCCAGGACCTGCAGGAAGTGCCGCCGGATTTTAACGCTCTCAAAGATGCAAAGGGAAAAGTTTATTTGTACCGCATCCGGAATCAGCGTGTGCGGCCTGTGCTGGGACGGCAGTATTTCTGGTTTGTCCGCTTTCCCCTCGACCTGGCCAGGATGCAGGAGGCCGCGCATCATTTAACCGGAGAACATGATTTTTCCTGCTTTTGCGCGACGGGATGTGATATCAAAAACCGGATCCGGACGCTCAACCACATTACCATTCATCGAGGGGAACAGGGCCTGCTGGAAATTACAGTTGAATCCAGCGGCTTTTTGCGCCATATGGTACGCAACATCATCGGCACGCTGGTGGATGTGGGACGGGGCAAACTTCAGCCCGAAGATATTCCCGAAATCATCGCGGGCGGCGATCGGAAAAAGGCTGGAGTCGCCGCGCCGGCTCACGGTCTTTTTTTAAAGGAGGTCAAATACTGAAGATGAAAGTTCTGCTGCTCGGCCATAAAGGAATGCTGGGAAGTGATCTGATGGCACAGTTTAAATACCGTCACGAGGTCATCGGAATGGATCTGGAAGAAATCAACATCACGTCTGCGTCTGATTGCCGCAAAGCCGTGGCGGAAAACCAACCCCAGATCATTATCAACGCAGCCGCCTATACAAATGTGGATGCCTGTGAAACCGACAGGGAAACCTGCTTCGCGGTGAATGCGGAAGCGGTGAAAAATATTGCTGAAGCCTGCCTCGGCAAGAATATTACGGTCATTCACTACAGCACGGACTATGTCTTTGACGGGAACGGCAGCCGCCCTTACCGGGAAGACGATCCCTGCAATCCGATCAACGTTTACGGCGCATCCAAACTCGCCGGCGAGAATTATCTCCGACAGATGACGGACAACTTTATCATCATCCGTACCGCCTGGCTCTACGGCGCGAAGGGGAAAAATTTCGTACAGGCGATTCTGGACAGGGCCAGATCGACAGGCAAACTGACCGTGGTGGATGACCAGACGGGTTCCCCCACATGCACACGCGATCTGGCGGCCGCAACTGAACTGCTGGTGGACAAAAACGCCCGCGGTGTCTTTCACGTAACCAACCGCGGTTCCTGCACCTGGTTCGATTTTGCCTGTAAAATTCTGAAAGAAGCGCACCTGGAAACGGTAGAAATCCTGCCGATGAAGACCGGTGACCTGCAGCGGGCGGCCAGGCGTCCTGCATACAGCGTTCTCGGCATGCAAAAGTTTATTGAAACAACGGGCAAAACCATGCAGCCCTGGCAGCTCGCTTTTCAGGATTACTATAAAATTCTGACCAGCAGAACCTGCTGCAGCGAATCAAGCATGGTCCACAAATAGGTTTGCCTGATTCACAAACACAGCTCCTTCACTCCGGGCGATTCACGCCACCCCGGTCCGCAGGATGTAAAACGGCTATGGATTTTTCCTACTCGCTCTTCCGCCGTTTCAGCTCCGCGTGATATGCGGCAATGAGATCATCGTGTCTCAACACTCCCAGTACCCGGCTGGAATCTTCGGAACTCACCACCAGAAGCTCCTCGACATTGGTTTCCATGAATTTCATAAACGCGTCATAAAAATTGTCTTCCGGCGTCACGGTTAGCGGTGGCGCCATCAGGTCCTGCGCAATGACCAAATCTTCCAGCCCCTCTTCAAATACAATTGACCGGGCGTGATCCCAGTTGATCGCTCCGATCAGCACGTCATCTTCATTGTATACGGGAAAACATTCAACATTGGATGTCGCGAAGATTTTCTTCAACTGCCCGTAAGTGGTGGTTTCACGGACAGGCGTGACCTTCTCCGGCTTGTAAAAATCTTTTACCTGGGTTTCGGCAAAAAGGTTCACGGTGAATTCCGCCATGTGTGCGGGTGACTCATGCTTGCTCTGAACCTGCTTTGTATAGATGGAGTGCTGCCGTGTAAAAAGAATGGCAATGATGGACACCAGCATCAAGGGTGCGATGAGGCCGTATCCCCGGGTCATCTCCGAACACATTAACAGTGTTCCGATGGGCGCACTGGCCACCCCCGCAAAGAAAGATGCCATGCCTACAACCACAAAGGCCTCCGGCTGCGCCACGATATTCGGATAAAAATAATGAGCAGAATATCCAACGGTACCGCCGATCATCCCTCCGATAAACAGTGTAGGACCGAAAACACCGCCGGAGCCACCGGACGATATCGTAAAACTGGTGGCAATGATTTTGGCAAACGCAATCGCAATCATGATTCCGATACTAAGCTTTCCCAGAATAGCCAGCTGGATCCAGCCCCAGCCGTCACCGTAAACCTGAGGAAAGACAAGACCGATGCATCCCACAATCAGACCGCCCAGCGCCGGTTTAACGTAGCGGGGGATCTTCAGGGGCTGGAAAATGCGCTCCCTCACGCCATAAAATACCTTGATGAAAAAAATCCCGGCCGGCACACAGATCAGTCCCAGAAGCACATAAAAGATCAGCTCGCGGGGGTTGGAAAATGTATACTCCGGGAAAAAGAAAATCGGCGTGTTGCCGAAGAAATATGTAAAAATGATATAGGCAGTAATGGAACTGACCACCGTGGGCACAAGGGCTTCTGTTTCCATGTCTTCCTTGTAAAGGATTTCAATGGCCGTGAGCGCCCCGCCCAAAGGAGCGCGGAAAATCGCTGCAAGACCACCTCCGCACCCCGCGAGAAGAAGAATACGGCGCTCGCGGTTGCTCAATCTTAACAGCCGCCCGATGGCCGAACCGATACCGGCGCCGATCTGGGCGATCGGGCCTTCCCTTCCCGCGCTTCCGCCGCTGGACAGCGTGATAATGGACGCCAGTCCCTTGATGAAGGGCACACGTGTCCGGATGCGTCCTTTTTTATTGTGAAACGCGTCAATCATGGCATCTGTGCCATGGCCTTCCGTTTCCGGCGCAAAACGATAGACGAGCAAACCGCTGATCAAACCTCCTATCGCTGGCAGCAGGAAAAAGACCAGCGGACGGAATTGCATCACGCCTGCAGATTCGAAGATCTGTTCACCCGCAGGTGCCGGAACGGCATAACCCGCCAGCAGATGAAAGCAAAGATGACGGCCCGCCTGCAGCAGATAATAGAAAGCTGAAGCCCCCAGTCCCGACACAATACCGACCAAAAGGCCAAACACCAGCCAGCGCGTGATATTTTCCAGAAAGAAACTTCGCATCCAGCGGATGATTTGTTTTATTTTATGGAAAACCATCAAATCACCTGATGGGAGAGAACCCTGTTATCCTGTGTATATTTACGGTAACTTAACCTGAATTATCCGCGGATGCAAACGAAAAGTCTGATAAATTCGCCGCCAGGGATTTTTTCATATCCAAATGACCCTTTCGTGACAACTATCCACCTGTTCCCGCGTTCATTAATCCATATTGACATCGATATTCAATTTTCCTATAGTCCCGCAGGTTTCTAAACAGGAGCAGCCCGTGATATACTTTCGCAGCGTAAGCCTGTCTTTTTTGGACAGGCAGCTATTTGATCAAATCAACTGGACGATTCATCCGAAAAGCCGCATCGGTCTGGTGGGAGACAACGGCACGGGGAAAACCACGCTCTTTCGCGCTATCCTTGAACAGGTCCATCTCGATTCAGGATTTATCGACATTCCAGACCGGAAGCAGAAAAAGATCGGCTATCTTCCGCAGGACCTGGTCGAACTGGAAGCAACGGGTCTGATTGAATATCTTCGCGGAAAAAGCGGCATTGCCCAACTCGAAGATGATATCCGCTTCCTTGAAGTGCAAATTTCACAGACCAAACACAACACGCACGCCTATAGTGAACTCACCCGCCGCTACGGGGACGCTACAGCCGAATTTACCGCCCGCGACGGTTATGTCTTTGATGTTCGGGCCAGGCAGATTCTGAAAGGATTTGGTTTTCGCGAAAACGATTTTAATAAAACCTGCGATTCATTTTCCGGCGGATGGAAAATGCGAATTCTGTTGACCTCCATTTTGCTTGCCCGCCCCGACATCATGCTGCTGGATGAACCCACCAACCACCTGGACACAGAAAGCATGGAGTGGCTGGAAAGCTATCTCAAAGATTATCCCGGAACGATCCTGGTCGTATCCCACGATCATTTTTTTCTGGACAAGATCGCCACGCAAATCGCCGAGCTGGCCAATCACCGAATTCACATTTACAAGGGCAACTATACCTATTACCTCGCGGAAAAAGAACGACGGATAGAAGCGCTGAAAAAAGAAATGGAGCTGCAAAAAGCGCAGATTAAAAAAATTGAAGAATTTGTGGAGCGTTTCCGCTACAAGGCAACGAAAGCCTCCCAGGTGCAAAGCCGCATCAAGATGCTTGATAAATTTAAAGAAATAAAGCTTGAAGGAAGCTCTAAAAGTGTCACGATGAGATTTCCGGAAGGCAAAAAAAGCGTCAGGGAAGTGGTTAAAGTTTCCAATCTGGGTCATTCGTATGGTGATCTGATGGTTTTTTCCGGCTTGAATTTTTCACTTTTCCGCGGGGACAAAGTCGCTTTTGTCGGCGTGAACGGTTCCGGAAAATCCACGCTGTCCAGGCTTTTGAGCCTTACCGAACAGCCCAGGCAAGGCATTGTGCAATACGGCGATCATGTTAACATGGCTTTTTTCTCACAGGAAAGTTCGCAAAACCTCAACTATGCAAACACGATATGGCAAGAAGTCAACTCCGTACCCTCATCCGCAGATGATCAGACCAGGCGTAATCTACTGGGAGCATTTCTTTTCTCAGGAGACGACATTTTTAAATCGGTCGGCATCCTGTCGGGTGGTGAAAAATCACGGCTGGCGCTTTTAAAAATCATGCTCCTCGACACCAACTTTCTGATTCTGGACGAACCCACCAACCACCTCGACATCAAGACCAAAGATATTTTCCAAAACGCGCTGATCCATTATTCCGGTACAGTGGCCATTGTTTCCCATGACCGCTACTTTCTGGATCACCTGGTCAATAAGGTCTTCGAACTCAGGGACAATCGGATTTTTGATTATCACGGCAATTATTCCTACTTCATTGAAAAGCGTTCTCAGATGACTCCGGAGAGTGAGCAGAAAGATCCCCGGTCAGAGCGTGCCATGGACAAAACCATCTCCCTGAAAGATAAAAAACGAATGGAGGCGGAGGAACGCAACCGGCTGTCAAAAATCAAAAACAACCTCAAAAAAGAACTGGCGGCGATTGAAGATAAAATTGCTCAGCTGGAAGCCAAAAAGACAAGCATTGAAAAATCCCTGTGCGATCCGCAGACCCACAGGGATTCTGTAAAAATCAAAGAACTTACGATTGAATTCAAAACTGTTGAAAAAGAACTTGTTGAAGCCTATGCAGTCTGGACCGATCTTTCCTGCCGAATGGAAATAGAAACACCCATGAAATCCGTTTAGCCTTGAATGTCTTCCTCCTTCACGTTCTCCCCGGCAAATCACACCGCTCCCGTCAGGCGTGGATTTTACAATCACACCTGAAAAACGCCGGCAATACTTAAGCACCGTCCAGACCCGACCTTTCCATGTGCTGGTACCAGGTGCCCGGATCAGCCAGAAATTCTTCCGTATCTTTCAGCGACAACAGATGCTCGCGCTCAACTCCGGCCAGCATCTCAAAAAATGCTATCTCTTTCGGGTCTTTACATTGTTTTCCCAGCTTGGTGTATAAAGCGACTCCGCGCGCTTCAAAATCAATTGCCGTGCGGACAGCCTTGAGCTCGTCTTCCGTACCGGTAATCCGGGCGGATTTTTTTGCAGACATGGACTTCAATACCATCCCGGCCTGGGACTTCTTTACTTTCAGAGGCACCGTCGCAGGCCATTTCTTCTGCTCCTGCCATTTATCATGGAGCTTTTTGAGCATTTCATAATGCTCCTTTTCCTCATCAGCAATTTGCTTGAACATGTTCTTGCCCGCCATATTCCTGGTTTTCCGGGCGTGAGCCAGGTAAAATTCGCGCTCTTTTTGTTCGTTTTCCAGAGCAAAAGTCAATGCGTTCATTCTTTTGTCCATGAATACCCCCTTTGGCGGATGATCATATTTGTTCTGCATTATAGAGGACATTGTCGATTCAGGCAACACGTTTTTCTGTCATCCATTTGCTATTGAATATCCCAGAGATATTCCGCCACATTGTTGCACAGATCGGAAATGCGTTCCAGATGCCCCAGCATTTCGACAAAAATGGGGCCGGCTTCCGGGCTGCATTCACGCGAATGAAACCTTCTCAGGTGACTGTCCAGTGCTTCCCTGACCCTAACATCAATTTCCTCTTCACGGCGGATAACGTTTTTCACTTTTTCCGTATCAAAAACCTCCATCATCGCCAATGCGTCCAACAGGTTGCACTTGACCAGTTCAAGAACTTCCCCGAGCTCTTTCTCTCCACAATTGCTGAATTTTATCCTGCTCAACGCCTGCTGTGCGGAAAGAGCGCTGATCGACCGGATGTGGTTACCGATACTTTTAATGTCTCCGGCCATTGCCGTGTAGGCAAAGACTCTTCTGGAAAGCTTTGCCGATAGCGGGCTGCTGGACACCTTCCAGAGAAACCGGACAATCTGTTCACGCAAATTATTCACAACCATTTCAACATAACTAATATCCCTGGCCCTGCCTTCTTCATAAAAGGACATGAGATTCATGGTTCTGAAAAGCATAATCTGCGTGAGTTTCATCTGCCGCTGCAACTCCTTCAGGACGTGATCCAGAGATTTCACCGGATCAATCAAATCTTTCGGGCTGATAAATTCCGGCCAGACAGGCAGAGCATCGTCTTCACCGGGCATGATTTTTTTCATCATAGCAGCAAAAGGCTTCAGAAAATAAATAAACAAGACGACAATCACCAGATTCAGCATAAAATGCGACCAGGCAATCTGCTGGGCGACGCTCGTGGACAGCTCTTTCAGCACATCGATAAAAAACGGTAAAAAGGCCAGACAAATCAATACACCCAAGCATTTGAAAATTAAATGAGAGATGGCTGTTCTTTTACCGCTCACATTAGCGACCGCTCCGGCCAGAAGTGCCGTCACCGTCGTACCAATGTTGGCGCCCAGAACAATCGGTACGGCATTTTCCAGTGAAACGAGGTCCTGCTGCGCCAATACGGCTAAAATTGCAATGGGAATGGCGGAGGCCTGAACAATAGCTGTGGCGACCACACCTACACCAACGCCATAAAGCGGATTTGTAGTCTGTGTAAAATAATGCATGAAGACAGGGGATTGTTTGAGAGGCGCCGCCGCCTGGCCGACAATATCGAGTCCCAGGAAAATGAGTCCAAAATAAAAAATCATTTCACCTGCCGTTTTCCAGACGCCCCGGCAGGTGATCCACAAAAGTCCGCCGGCGGAAATAATCAGGGGAGAAAATTCCGTGAACCGCCAGATGACGAACTGCACGGTCAGCGTAGTGCCAATATCCGCTCCCAAAACAATGGCAAGAGAGCTGTAAAAGCTGATTAATCCCGCGCTGACCAGGCCGATGGTGAGCGCGATGGAGGCCGAAGAACTCTGGAACAGGATCGCGGATGCGATGCCGGTAATTAAACCGTAGAAAGGTTTTTTCACGGCATATCTGGTCAGTTCCTTGATTCTGGCATTCATCATTTCCCGGACGGCGGATGAAAGTTGTATCATGCCAACCAGGAAAAGGATAACGCCGCCAGTGGCTGTGAGAATTTCTTTCATTTCCCGCCCGATTGATTCTTATGCAAATCTTTTTATCGTGATTTTTATGCGGATTATTTCAGGAACCCCTGAATGATCCGGTTGACGGCCTGATCGTAGGTCAGGCCGAGACTCATCAGTTTGGTGAGCTGGTC
Source organism: uncultured Smithella sp. (assembly GCA_964394715.1). Taxonomy (GTDB): domain Bacteria; phylum Desulfobacterota; class Syntrophia; order Syntrophales; family Smithellaceae; genus UBA8904. Next base: position 76,708 of record CAYMYR010000002.1, on the reverse strand, counting down.
ACTGGCAATTTTACCGATGGACGCTTCATGAGTCAGTTCAGCATCAGGATGTTCGGCTTTCAGCGATGGCATGGTTTCATTGGTGCCGTTATCCATAATAATGGCATCGCATTCAATATGACCATAGCATTTGTTTCGTGCATCCATGGTGGCATAGAAAGTCTGCCGTGAATTGCCCTTCATAACCGACCGCGATATCATGTTGGCACGGCTTCCCGCACCATTCAGAATAATGTTATTTGTGGATACCGCAGTCTGATCACCATCGGTAAGAACCCTCTCGGTAATCAGCAAAAGGCTGTCCGGCCCCAGCAACGCTTCATTGACCCGATTGGCTTCATCCACACCGGCAATTTGAGTTAATTCCATTTCAGCGTGAGCGCCTTCTGCGAGGAACACCTTTGTTGTCGGATTAAGCGTCCTCCGTCCCCTGCCTTCACCTGAAGCATAATGTTTCTCAACATAGGTCACTTTTGCATTCTTGCCGACCTTGAATTCATGGATACCCGCGTGACCTTCCGGATCGGATGTTCCGCAGTGGATGCCGCATCCGGCAACGATCGTAACTTCAGCATCGTCCCCGATGATAAAGGTGTTATAAACCACATCATAAAGGCCTGCCTGGCTTAATATTACAGGAATGTGCACGGATTCATTTTTTGTTCCCGGCTTGATTTTGACGATAATGCCTGTTTCATCGGCATTGGTTTCGATATTAATATTGGCTGACACATGACGGCTCAGAAGTTTGCCGTTCTTTCGAATATTATAGGCGCCTTTGGGCAGTGATTCCAGATCGGCAACCGTTTTTAACAATGTTTTATCGATAGCATCCAGCATCACGGTCTCCTTCACAGGTGTTCCGGTAAGTACAAATGCTCAGGTCATCCAGAAGCGGCATGGCGCCTTCCAGGTTTCCATCATAAACAATTCTGCCTGAATTAATGATCATCACAACATCCGCCGCCTCTAAAAAAGACCTGTTGTGACTGACCACAATGGTTGTCGTCTTGTTTTCGGCAAGCTCCTTCTTCAGCAGATTCACCATTGGACCGATCGTCCATAAATCGATTCCCGTGTCCGGTTCGTCGTATATGGCCAGTTTGGGATTGGTGGCAATGGTTGTTGCCAGTTCTATTTTCTTGATTTCACCACCTGAGAGCTTGGCGTCTACTTCTTTATCGAGAAATGACAGCGGGCAGATACCCACCCTTCTCAGAATAGCCAAAAGCTTCTTTTCATCTTCAATCCCTGTGGCAATCGTCAGCAGATCACGAAAGGTAATTCCTTTGAAACGTGCGGGCTGCTGAAAGCTGTAAGCAATGCCTGCCCTGGCACGTTCGGTAATCGTCAGGGCGGAAATCTCCATTCCATCATAAACAATGGAGCCTTTTGAGACGGGATTGATTCCCATGATCAATTTTGCCAGAGAAGTCTTTCCGCTGCCATTCGGACCGGTGATCGCATAAAATTTGCCGTCATCAAAGGTATAATTTATTCCTTCGATGATATTGCGGATACCAAGGCTTTTCTCATGATCCGGTATGGTAAAATAAATATTTCTTAATTCCAGCATTTCTGTGTTCTGCCTTTTCTATCAAATTGTGCTTCCTATATGATGGTTTCGTGCTTCTGTCAATAGACAAGGCGAATCGCGAAAGGGCAAAAACAAACCACTCATCATGATATTGCCGTATTAAACAAATCATGGATATTCAAAAAAGGTTCTCCTGAAGAGGATGATGCAGACTCCATAATGAATTCAAAGGAAGTAATACCTGTTGGAGGGGAAAAACAAAAAAGAACTGGAAGCAAAATTTAAAGAGCAGGCGACTTTCGTCTGCCTGCTCTTTAAATCACATAACTGGTTGATGCTACTTTTTGGCTGCGGCCTTCTTGACAACTTTTTTCGCCGCGGGTTTCTTTGCAGCAGCCTTCTTGACAACTTTCTTGGCGGCCTTCTTGACGACTTTCTTCGCGGCAGGCTTGGCAGCCTTCTTCACGACTTTCTTCTTTGCCGCTGGTTTCTTTGCGGCTGGTTTCGCGGCCTTCTTCACTGCTTTCTTTGCTGTTGCTGTCATTGGGTTTAGCCTCCTTTGGTTGAGTTTACTTTTTCTTTTTGGGAATCAGTAACCTTTCTTTGGTTTTAATTTTACTCTATTTTTTTTCTCCGGTCAACAAAAAGTGTTAAAAAAAATTATTTTTTTTCGTTTTTTATTTTGGAGGGAAAAAAGATTTCTTCAGAAAAAAACGCTGCGTGGAATTTTCACAACGATTATTTTTGACGCACTTCACTTATTGCCCGCTGTAATTCAATGCTGGCAAGGATTTCAGAAGGCCTGAAAGGTCACAGATAATTTCTTGATCCAACATAACGGGCGGCATAATATTCATCAGACAGAGAGTCGATACGGATATTTTTTCCTCTCGACGGCGCATGAATGAAACGGCCGTCGCCGATATAAATTCCCACGTGAGAAACAATTCCACGACCGCGCGTATTAAAAAAAATCAGATCGCCACTCTGCAGATCGTTTTTATCGATGGGCTCACCTGCGTCATACTGCGCGGCTGAATGCCTCGGCAGATCCAGCCCGTTCAACTGGTAAACTGTCATTGTCAACCCGCTGCAGTCAAATCCCGTTTCGGCAGAGACCCCTCCCCACAGATAAGGCACACCGATAAAATCCCGGGCACTGTTCACCAGTGACCTTCTCAAATATTCATCACCGTATTGTCTGCGTTTAGAAACGGCGTATTCTTCAGGCCGGACAATATAAAATTCTTCGATCACTCCAGACTGCCGGAGGCTCATTGCGCGCCGCCGGGCCTGTTCTTTTGATGAAAAATTCCCGAACCGAACCTTAAACAAGCCGTCGCCGGCTTTAAAATAGGTCGCATCCAAATTCTGATTTTTGAGCTTTTCGGTCAAACGTACGGCATTATCCACGTTTGCAAACGCTCCTGCCTGAATCGTGTATCCCATCACAGCCAGTTGGCGTTTCGGCAAGCGCGTCCCCGGCCGCACCTGTTTTACACGGCTGGTGCAGGCCTGCAGAAGAAGAACGACCACCGTGAGAATGAGTATTCCAAGGACAATTTTTTTCATTTTCCCCATGTTGATCGACTTCCTCTTTCAGTATTCAGTGCGATGTCGTCCAGCGGCCGCGTACAAACGCCAGCGCCTCTTCTTTATCCCTGATTCGGTTTTCCAGTTGCTCTTCTTCCAGCAAACGCAGAATCTCGCCGATCAGCTTTCCCGGAGCAAATCCAATAGCCAGGAGGTCATCACCCGTCAGGAGGCGGGGAGGATGCAGTTCCTCCTGTTCCAGACTTTGCATTTTTTCGAGGCAGAACTCATAATTGTCCAGCATCCCGTGGCTGGCCAGGCAATCCAGCCGATGCAGCTGCAGGTGCAGATGAAAATCCTCCATCCGGAGAAACCTTTTCAGGCGCGCCTGCCTCATTTTCCTGACATTCATGAAAACCATGTGCTGGTGAATCAGGTTCAGAACGGTTTCCCTCTGCGCCCGGGAAAAGCGCAACCGACGCATGAGACCGTCGGCAATCGCTTCTCCCTGTTTGACGTGACCGTAAAAATGCACCCCGTTTTCATCTTCCGATCGCGACACGGGCTTCCCCACATCATGCAGAAGGACACCCCACGCCAGGGTCAAATCGGTCTCCGGCGCAGTTTCATCAGATAATCTCTTCAGCATGATCATGGTGTGCTCCCACACGTCACCTTCCGGATGAAACCGGGGCGGCTGCAAAACTCCCAGCATGCTTTCCACTTCCGGAAGAATCTGTTTCAGGATCCCTGTCTCAGCCATCATTTCCAAACCCCGGCGCGCACCGCCGCGTGAGAGAATCTTATTCAACTCCTCCTGTACGCGTTCCGCGCTGGTGTCTTTGATTCTGGGAGCATGTTTGGTAATCGCATTTTTCGTGGCATCATCAAGGGTGAAATCAAGATTGGCCGCAAAACGAATTGCCCGCAGCATGCGCAGATAGTCTTCACCGAAGCGTACCGCCGGTTCACCGATGGTCCGGATGATTTTCGAGGCGATGTCGGTGCGGCCATCCACATAATCAATAATCTCTCCCGTATCTGCATCCATCAGCAGTCCGTTGATCGTAAAATCTCTTCTGAAAACGTCCTCACGGGCTGATGCATAGTGAATCCGGGAGGGACGTCTGCCGTCTTCATACGCATCATCGCTGCGGAAAGTCGCCACCTCAAAGGAATATCCATCCTCTATCACGACAACGACGCCAAATCTTGCACCTACGGCAACCGTGCGGTCAAAAAGGCCAATCACCTGATCCGGCAGGGCTGAGGTCACGATATCATAATCGGCAGGGATAACGCCTCGCAGATAATCCCGCACACAGCCGCCCACAAAGTACGCTTCAAACCCCGACTCTTTCAAGCGTCCTACAATCGCCCCGGCTGCACGGATTTTTTCACTGTCTTGCCCGCCCTCCGTCCGCATCGATCTCTCTTTCTCTTTTCCGGCGTATGCTTATTTTTTGCCCAGTTTGATCGCGCAGAATTCACCGCACATCGTGCAGCCTTCCTCATTGGCACTTTTGCTTTTTTCCAGAAGAGCAACTGTCTTTTCGGGATCAATGGACAAATCAACCTGGCCCTGCCAGTCAAATTTTTTCCGGCACAGGGACATTTTCCGGTCCTGTTCTTCCGCGCCTTTAATTCCTTTGGCAATATCCGCAATATGTGCGGCAATACGCGAGGCAATGACACCGTCCCGGACATCGGCCAGCGTCGGTAGACGCAGGTGCTCCGCCGGAGTCACATAACAGAGAAAATCCGCTCCGGCCGCTCCGGCAATGGCGCCGCCTATCGCGGAGGTAATGTGGTCGTAACCGGGTGCAATGTCTGTTGGCAGCGGCCCCAGAACATAAAAAGGAGCCCCCTGGCATAATTTTTTCTGAAGGCTGATATTGGCTTCCACTTCGGTAATCGGGACATGACCGGGACCTTCAATCATCACCTGAACCCCCGCGTCTCGGGCGCGCGCGGCCAGCTCTCCCAGGATGATCAGTTCGCTGATTTGCCCGCGGTCCGTTGCGTCGTGAATCGCGCCCGGACGCAGACCGTCCCCCAGACTCAAAACCATGTCATAACGATGCGCAATGGCAAGCAACCTGTCATATTCTTCATAAAGCGGATTTTCGCGGCTGTTGCAGCGCATCCAGTTGGCAATCATGGAACCGCCCCGACTAACAATCCCCAAAACTCTTCCCTGCTGCTCCACCGCGGCCACACTCTCACGGTTGACTCCGCAATGGACCGTGATAAAATCAACACCGTCGCGTCCGTTTTCTTCAATGACCGCAAACATGTCGTCCGGGCTCATTTCTGAAATCGCTTTTTTCTCACCGAGAATTTTTACGGCGGCCTGGTAAATCGGCACCGTCCCGATGGCCACGGTTGATTGCTCCATTACCGCTTTGCGTATGGAGGCCAGGTCCCCGCCGGTGGACAGGTCCATCACCGCGTCAGCTCCAGCCTTGCAGGCAACATGAAGCTTTTCAAGTTCGGCAGCCGGATCATTGTTGTCTTTCGATGTGCCGATGTTGGCGTTGACTTTCGTTCGCAATCCCCTGCCGATGACAAGCGGTTTGATGGTCTTGTGGTTGACATTGCGGCAAATCACGATTGTTCCGTCCGCCACACCCTGCCGGATATATTCCACCTCAACGCCTTCTTCTGCAGCGCAGATCTCCATCTCTTCTGAGAACATCCCGCTGCGGGCTTTTTCCAGTTGTGTCATGACTCCCTCCATCCTGATAAATACAGGCTTTTAAAAATATTCACCGGCCCGTGACCCTTTCCCAATTGCAGAGAATGCTTAATTGCACTGCTCACCATGGACTTGGCCCGGCCGGCCGATTCCGCCGCGTTCATGCCCTGCGCAAGACTGGCAGCCAGCACCGACGCAAACGTACAACCGGTGCCATGCGTGTTTTTTGTTTTGATCCGTTCCGATGAAAATTCACAGAACTGATTTCCGTCATAAACAATGTCGATACTGCCGGCAATGTTTCTGCCGAACAGATGGCCGCCTTTGATCACCACATACTTCACCCCCGTCGCGCATATCACGAAAGCAGCCTTCTTCATTTCTGCGACTGACCGGATTTTCATCCCGGCCAGAGATTCTGCCTCCGGAATGTTGGGAGTGACAACCGATGCGAGCGGCAGCAGCTTTTTGACAAGCACCCTTTGCGCCGCTTCACACATCATGGTGCGGCCGCCCTTGGCCGTCATCACAGGATCCACAACAACATTCTTCAGCCTGTAATGCACAATTGCTCTCACAACAGCATCGACCGCACCCGGTGTCAGAAGCATTCCGGTTTTCACTGCATCTGAACCGATATCGCTCAATACAGAATCCAGCTGCGCTGCAATGAACTTCTTCGGGACCGGAAAAATATTTTGTACACCGCGCGTGTTTTGAGCCGTAAGCGCCGTAATCACCGTCATGGCATAGCAACCGCAGGCGTTGACCGCTTTTAAATCGGCCTGAATGCCCGCTCCTCCACCCGAATCCGATCCGCCGATGCACAGAACTTTCAATGGTCTTACCACCTAACATTCCTCCGGAAAGACATTTTTTTGCCGGTAACGGATCACAAGCAGATCACCGGAACGTACGTGCATAACGGCCGGGTCTTCCAGGATGACATTGCTGACTCCCCGTGATTCGGAAAGAGTCAGCACACCATCCGTCAGCGGGTAGGCAAATCCCCGCAGGGTGATCCCCTCCACCATAGGACTCAGCGCGAGAAGCGAGACAACGCACCCGACTGCATTTTCAAATCGAACATCCGCCTGGGCAACAAATACTTCACAAAACTCGTCCAGCAGACAGGTTTTCACCCCCGCACCCTTCCCTCTGATCAGCAGGTAAACATTTGCCATGGCATGATCCATTCTACCACCCAGGGCACCCCAGATCTGTATGGAACGAGGTTTCATGGAAAGAGCATATTCCAGCGCCAGGGCTGTATCGGTAAAATCTTTGTTGGCCGGATGCCGGATCATCTCCACGCCCTGGCGTTCATAATGCGCCTGCTGTAACGGATCAATGGAATCCATGTCTCCCACCAGCACATCCGGTAAAAAACCGGACGCCGCCAGGTGGCGTGCACCACCGTCACAGCAGATCAGCAGGCGGCAGTCGATCTCCTGCAGACTTTTTCTGAAAAAGTCCGGATTCCCCAGACGCCCGCCACTTATAATGACAATGTTTTTATCCATAGCAATTCCAAATAAAAAAGCCACTTCCCTTCACCTGAAAAGGATATGGCTTAAACTTTTTTATGATAATCGCCACTCCCTACGCCGGCATTACCCGGGTCAGGTTCAAAGGGTATAATCTCAGCCGTATCTCCATCCCGTTTCAAAACATCATCACCGAAAAGAAACAGACAGATTCCGGCACCCCATATGGCAACTTATTATAATCACGACAAAAAAGCAATTTTTTTATGCTTCGAATGGAAGGAAGGCTCGCGTCGTAAATATCCTGTCGGCAAAGAGCAAGCTGCGTATATCCTTAAGAATGTTTCTTGTCTTTTGATGCGTGTTGATTTATAAAATGCCATCAACTGCCAAAGGAGCAAAATATCCATGAAATCTATTCTGAAACGAATGGCCTTAATCTTTATTGTGATGGTTTTCATGATTACGGGTGAGGCACTTGCCGAAATGAAAACTTTCACCAAAGAATATAACTATCAGGCGGCGGCTCAGGACGACCAAAACACAAGCCGCACCATAGCGCTAAGAGAAGTCAAACAGCTTCTACTCGATGAACTGGGGGAATACCTCTTAAACGAAACAGCGGTGAAAAACGCACAGATCCCCAAAGAACGGATTGCAGCACTCACGGCAGGCGTTGTGCCGACACAACTGGTTGAAGAAAAATGGGATGAAAAGATCTTTTCGCTGCAGGCGAAAATTTCGGCTGATCCCGATCACCTGACCAGTTTCATTGATGCGCTTGGCAAAGACGTTCAAAAAACAACGGAGCTGGAGGAAGTTAAAAAACTCAACGATGACCTTTTAAAAGAAAACAAAAAACTTCGGGAAGAACTCGCTGCTGCGGAAGGCAAAAAGCAGCCGAAAACACTTGCGGACTATCATAAAAACATCAAGGAACTGGATTCTGTTGAATGGTTTGAAAAAGGATTTGCAACCGCAGCATCCGGCAATTTTTCCGATGCCGTTACCGCTTACACGAAAGCCGTTGAGAACAATCCCCAGTTTGCCGCAGCCTACCGCAACAGGGGAATTGCCTATGCAAATCTCGGCAAGCACAATGAGGCCATCCTGGATTTCAACAAGGCCATCAAGATCAATCCCAAACAGGCGGTGGCTTACAACAACCGGGGAACCGCTTACGGAAATCTGGGCAAATACAGCAAGGCCATTCCGGACTTCAATAAGGCGATTCAGTTATCTCCGCAGGACGCAGAGGCTCACTATAATAGGGGCCTCTCCTATGAACAGCTGGGGAACTATCATCAGGCGATCAAAAATTACAACAAGTCTATCGAGATCAATCCGAAGCATGCCAATGCCTACCACAATCTCGGAGTGGCTTATTACAAACTCGGCAATTTTAATCAGGCTATCGTGAGTTTCAATGAAGCCATCAAGATCAACCCTCAGGATGCGGAAACACATTACAATAGGGGGCTTTCTTATCTCAGCCTCGAAAACTATCATCAGGCGATCGTGGATTTTAATGAGGCAATTAAAATTAATCCGGAGCTTGCAGACGCCTATTTTAATCGGGGGATTTCCCTGGCCAATGTTGGCGAAAAAGAGAAAGCGTTTGACGATGTCACAACATCAGCCAAACTCGGCCATAAAAAAGCACAGGAAATCTTGAAAAAAGAAAAAGTCGAATGGTGAATTATTTTCTTCTACGAAGCGAAGTCATGATCGAGTTGTCATGCGCGATCCACAGGGATTTACAGAACACACCTTCTTGATATCGCTCATGGCAAATGGAACTCAGGAAACCCCGGGGAGATCATGTTTCACTCCTTCCCTTCGTAGATACAGCCGGATTCCGGGCTTTCCTGGACGACAATCCTGCATAATTGCGGCAATGCCGGCTGGAGCTTCCACCAGATCCAGCGGCAGAGGTTCTCTGAAGTGGGATTTTCAAGGCCTTCGATACTGTTTAAATTTTTATGATCGAGCTGTTCCAGGATCGGTTGAAAAGCGGCCGAGATCTCCGAAAAATCCATCACCCAGCCTGTGCGTGGACTGGTAAAGCCCCTCATATGGATTTCAACACGGAAAGAATGGCCGTGTAACCTGGCACATTTATGCCCCGCGGGAACATTGGGCAAATAATGCGCCGCGTCAAATTTGAAAACTTTATAAATCTCCATTTTATGCCCCTACCTTACTCCCAGTATTTTATGCAATTGCAGACTGATTCGCCACCGGGGATGCGCCAGTGCATAGGCCAGCGTCTGCCTTACGGCACTATCACGACCGGATCCATCCATGGGCTGTAAAAAAAAATGTCTGAAGTCCAGCTTTTCGTATTGGCGGGGCTCCACCCCGTCCTGAGGGTAAACCAGCTTCAATTCATGGCCGGAAGTCTGCAACACCTTCGCATGAGATTTGGGACTGACACATATCCAGTCAATCCCTGGAGGCGCGCTAATCGTCCCGTTGGTCTCGACAGCAATCTCAAAACCCTCTTTATGCAGGGCATCAACCAGCGCTGAATCCATCTGCAAAAGAGGTTCTCCTCCCGTGCACACTACAAATCGATGATCTTCAGATTGAGGCCAGAGTTTTGCGATGCTTTGGAATAACTGTCCTGCATTTTCATATATGCCCCCTTCCGGACCGTCTGTCCCCAGAAAATCCGTGTCACAAAAAGAGCAGATTGCTTTTTTTCGATCTTCTTCTTTCCCCGACCACAAATTACATCCGGAAAAACGGCAAAATACCGCGGGACGCCCACTGTAGTAACCTTCCCCCTGAATAGAATAAAAAATCTCTTTAACTCGATACATCCCTTAAAACTTGCTCCTTGATCCTTTATCCCTGTTTTTTGTATCTCACCGGATCCATGATTCCAGCATCACGGAAGCCCTTCAGACGCAGCAGGCATGAATCGCATTGACCACAGGCTGTGCCGTCTGCGGCAGGGTCATAGCAACTGTGCGTCAAAGAATAATCGACTCCCAGTTTCATTCCTTTACGGATAATCTGTGCTTTGCTCAAATGGATAAGCGGCGCATGAATGGTCAACTTTTGTTTACCCTCCACACAGGCCCTGATTGCCAAATTGGCCATGTGTTCGTAAGACTCAATAAATTCCTGGCGGCAATCCGGATACCCGCTGTAGTCCAGCGCGTTCACACCGATAAAAATATCGCGGGAGTCAATCACCTCCGCCCATGCCAAAGCATACGAAAGAAAAATCGTGTTGCGGGCGGGAACGTAGGTAATTGGAACATCCCTCCCCATATCATCCACACTGCGGTTTTTGGGAACAGGAAGGTCATCGGTTAAAGCGGACCCGCCAATGCGGCGAAGATCGATATCCACAATCAGGTGTTGACAAACGGTATTGCTTTGAGCAATCTGCTTCGCCGCTTCCAGCTCGATCAGGTGTCGCTGGCCGTATCGGAAACTCAGGGCATAAATGATAAATCCCGCAGACCGGGCAATCGCCAGCGTTGTGGTAGAATCAATACCGCCGGAAAGCAGAACGACAGCTTTCTTTACTGGTTGATCGTTTTTATGCGCCATAGTTTGTATCTTTATGTGTTTTCAAAACGCCGCATCCCGATCGGCGGAGGATTTGATAATGCCAAAAAGTTCCCGGGTATTGTGAGCTGCTGTCTGCGCAACTTCTTCCCACTTCATCCCCTTGATTGCGGCAACTTTCCTAGCCGTGTGAACAATGAATGACGGTTCGTTTCTTTTGCCGCGGAAAGGAACAGGGGCAAGATAGGGACAATCGGTTTCCAGAAGGATAGAGTCGAGCGGCACCTGACGGACAACCTCGTGAAGCACTGTGGACTTATCAAAAGTAACGACCCCCGGAACGGAAATATAAAATCCAAGGTCAATACACTGCCTGGCCATGACATAGTCTCCGGAAAAACAATGAAAAACACCTCGCCGGACACCGGAATCTTTCACCATGTTCAGCGTATCTTCATGGGCGTCGCGGTCGTGTATGACCACGGGCAGTTTGAGCTCCAAAGCCAGCGCAAGCTGGCGGCCAAACATCTCTTTCTGTTTTTCCCGGGGAGAGATATTGCGATAATAATCCAACCCGATTTCACCGTAGGCAACAACCCTGGAATCTTCCGCAAGAAGCTTCAGTTCATCAAGAGTTTTTTTATCTGCCTTCGCGACATCATGCGGATGAATTCCCACCGTCGCATAGATATTTTTGAATTGACGGGCAATGGAGAGCGCCCTGCGGCTCAAACGCAGATTGGTCCCCACGGTAATAATGACATCAACCCCCGCTTGCCCGGCCCGTTCGATAACGTCAGAACGGTCGGAATCAAATTCTTTCATCTCCAGGTGGGCATGGGAATCAATTAGCATATCAATTATTTTTCATTGGAAGGAGCCACAATCTCCTCGGCATTTTCCGACACGTCCGGAAGCTTTTTCAAAAGCCCGGCTAAATCTTTTTCCGACAATTCCCCGGCCAGCAACTTTCTGGAAATGATGCGGCGATCGATTTTCAGTAATTCTGAGTTGACTCTTCTGGACATTCCAATCCTCCTGAAAAATATAACGTATAATTATTTTTTGATAATATTTTACACCGTGGCGGATTCGTATTATATTTTGTGAACATAATCAAGCCCCAAGAGTTTTATTTTATAAATCTTGACATAAAGTAACTTTTTCTTTAAGTATTTTTCAGATTTTTGTCGTATGGTATAACATCACTGCCCGGAGGCACGGGCCGCTTTCTGTTTGACTGCTGGAATTTATTGAATTTGTTTGTTTTGTGGCTTGTGATTCATAGTTGAAAAAACACCGCATAGAAGTGCAATGCGGCGGCGGAAATCGCAGAGCGAAATAATCGCTCCCCGATTCTTTAGCGACTCAGACACACTATCTTTCATCAGCTGCGGGAACCTGTTGAACAACATTCTACTTAACTTTCTTAGGAGAGGATGGATGCTCATGGCGCTGGAGATTAAACCGAAAGAAAAAATTTTTTTACGACTGGCGGCAAATGACGTTCGCCGTTCCCATTTTATCGAGTTTTTACACGACAACCTGATATCCATTGAACAGACCGTTCCGCCGGTCGACAATCAGCATCTTATGGCCGTTCTCTTCTTCACCTACTGCCCGGGCGGTCAAAAGAAACCCCGTTTCGGTTTTGAAGCCCGGATAGAGACCATCACTCCGGACAAAAGGATTTTCCTGCGCAGACTCTCCGAACCTTTCGCCTGCGACCTTCGCCTCTGGCCCAGAATACGTATGGACCTGCGGCCGGTAATCTATGCTTACTGTGAAAATCAGGAATTTAAGATTGTCGATATCTCCGGAAGCAGCGCTCACTTTACTCTGCCTGAAGAAGAGGATAGCCCGTCTTATAAGGTTGGAACTATTGTTCAAATTAAGTTTGTTTTTGAAAGCGGTGAAACTTTTGCAGATTGTGAAATAACGCGTCACTGGATCGACACCACAGGGAAAAATCATCTTGCCGTGCAATTCATCGGCTCCAACGAAGTCAACAATTTCATTAAGAATATTTTTGCCCGTAACCAGAATGTCAGGCCGTTGAAAACCGGTTCAAGCAGGAAGAACAGGCGACGGCGTTGAGCGGACACACAAACCCGGAAAGAAAACAGGATATTCAAGAAAGATTCAAACGGCATGGATTTATCCGTAAATGGCAGGTACTATCTTTTAAGGCGCGGATCAGATGCGTCGCGTATTCCCTCTCCCAGTAAATTATAGCCGACCACCGTAATAAGAATCGCCAAACCCGGATAAAGCGACAGCCACCAGGCAATGTCAATATTATCCTTGCCCGCCGTCAGAATATTTCCCCAGCTGGGTGTCGGGGGCTGGACTCCGATCCCCAGAAAACTCAAAGCAGATTCCGTCAGAATTGCGCCGGCAATTCCAAGAGTGGCGGCCACCAGGATGGATGCGAGCGCGTTGGGAAGAATGTGAATAAAAATAATCCGCGCGTCGTTTGCCCCAATGGAGCGCGCGGCCCTCACAAAATCCCTTTCCCGAAGCGAAATAAAATCGGCCCGAACCAGACGGGTCACTCCCATCCAGCTGGTCAGTCCGATGACGATCATGATGTTCCAGATAGAAGGTTCCAAAAAAGCGATCACCGCAAGGATCAGAAAAAAAGTCGGGAAACAGAGCATAATATCGACAAAACGCATAATCACTGCATCGATCCAGCCACCGTAATATCCGGCCACAGCCCCCAGAATCATTCCGATCAAAATTGCAAGTCCCGTGGCAACGAAACCGACTTTCAGAGAAATACGGGCGCCCCAGATCATCCGGGAAAGCACGTCGCGTCCCAGTTGATCCGTGCCAAACCAGTGGCCAGACGACGGCGGAGCCAGAACATTTTTCAGATCAATCGCACCGGGATCATACGGAGCAATCACGGGGGCCATAAGCGAAACCGCAAACAGCAAAATCACAATTCCGCAGCCGGTCAACGCCAGTTTGTTTTTGTAAAACATGTCCCAGAAATTCATATGTCAATCCGTCATTTTTCTTAAAACTTTCCACACCGACAAGGCTTTGTCAAAAGACTCCAGATGCAAGGCGCGCATGGCCACGAGGAGTGAGGCGTATTGTTTGACCTGTGACCTTTAGGTTATACGCCGCAACGACAAGGGCCGAAACGCAACGCCGCAGACGGGGTCTTTTCACAAAGCCGTCAGGAAATGCGGATGCGCGGGTCCGCCACCGCGTACGATACATCGGCAATCAGATTTCCCACCAGCGTCAGGATGGCACCGATCAGCAATATCCCCATGACCGTCGGATAGTCGCGGGCCATGACCGACATGTAAAACAGCTGCCCCATACCGGGAATCGCAAAAATCGTTTCAAATATAACACTGCCGCCAATCAGTCCGGGAATGGACAACCCCAGGATGGTGATTGCCGGCAAAAGTGCGTTTCTGAGGGCATGTTTGTAAATCACCTGCCTCTCGCTCAATCCCTTGGCACGCGCTGTCAGGATGTAGTCCTGCCGGATGACCTCCAGCATATTGGCTCTCATGTAGCGGGAAAGGCCGGCCAAACCTCCGAACGCGGATATGAAGACCGGCAGAATGAGGTGTTTTGCCAAATCCAGAAACTGTTCCCATGTGTTCAGATATTCATAATTAAGGGACCGTAATCCCGAAATCGGCAGCCATCCCAGATGAATGCCGAAAAAGATCATCAAAAGCAGCGCCAGCCAGAAAGTTGGCACGGCAAAACCGATAAAAACAAGGACGGCGGTCACTTTGTCAAAAAGGGAATCCTGATGAACAGCCGACAGAACCCCGATCGGCACGGCTACGGCAATAATGATAACCAGCGATAAAAGATTGATCAGAATCGTGATCGGTAGACGTTCCCAGATCTTGTCAGAAACCGGCCGATGATCAGATGAAAAAGAAGTTCCCAGATCTCCACGTCCGATCTTTTTGAGCCACGACCAGTACTGAACATGAATGGGCTTATCCAGTTCATACATGCTCCTGAGACGTTCTTTCATTTCTGTGGACGCTTTCGGATTCATCTGGATCTGCAGGTCCGTGGGCTCGCCCGGCGCTAGACGCATCACAAAGAAACAGATAATCGTGATCCCGAGCAGAAGCGGAATCATAAACAGGATCCTTTTGATCAGATAAGAGGACATCCCTTGCTCCACAATGAAGATTCAGTCCGATGCAGCCAGCCGGTCAAGAAGCGACATCTTTTGCAGATTCGTCAAAGCCTGCCACAAATGCTCCTGCGAGTGGGCTTCCATCGTGATCGTCGGTTTCACCTTGAGCGCTTCCAGTGCGGCAAAAAGCTGATCGAAAGGAAACGTGGCAGTACCCACCGGCAAATGTTCATCGAATTTGCCGAAATTATCGTGTAGATGCAGGTGGCCGATATAACGACCCAGTTCTTCCATCCAGATTTTCAAAGGCGCACGGGAGAAAACATTGAAATGTCCCGTGTCAAAGCAAAAACAAACCTGTTCTGAAGTCAGCATTTCGAGCAGGCGCCGTAAAACGCGCGGTTCTCTTTCGTATACATTTTCCAGGGCAATGACCGTTCCTCCGTCCCCGGCCACGGGAATCAGCTGACGCCAGAAATTAACGCTGTTTTCCAGCCACAGATCGTCACAGGACACATAATAGCGTTCATCAAAAGACGGATGACAAACAATTTTCAGCGGGTGAAAATAAGGAATCAGGTCAAAGACCATCCTGATTCTGTCCAGACTTGCTTTTCGGATCCTATCATCAAGAGCCCCCGGACGCAAATCCATAAAAGGGGCATGAAAAGTCACTTTTAATCCAGCTTCCATGATGGCCTGGGCAGTCTTTGCGCACTGATCCTTATCCAGTGACTGCAGGGCAATATGATTGAAATAGATTTCCAGATTGATCTTTTTTTCCAGAATCATCGGCAGATACCCTGGCATCAGGTGATAGGGCATGTGAGCGTGAACTCTTTTAACGACATCGTTCATATTAAAATCCTTTTAAGACTCATAGGGAGCGATGATGTATCATACTCATTTTTTTTTCACAACTCCAATGAAACCTGTCCGCTTGATTCGCTTCCAACTGTCTTTCGATGCTTTGCCGTCCGCATCACAAGCCCCTTAAGCGGATGAAAGCAAATGGTCATCAGAACGGGTATGAATGACAACCGCATTATTTTTCTTTGCCGGTCAGAGTCAGCAAAATACACGCAAGCGCGAGATAGGCTGCCGCCAGCATGAAATTTCCCCGTGATGCGCATTGCCAGGGCAGATAAAGTTCGCCCGTGGGCAGGACGGAATGAATGACGCCGAAAAGTGAAAAAATTGCACAGATGGCCGCACATAAAGCTGCAAAACGGGCCCGATGATCGATCAGAAACGCGAGCATGCTCCCCCAGAGCAGTCCCGTCAGAATAAATCCGTTGCTGAGCATCGTAAGCGAGGCATGAAGAGTCTGCAAACGATTTGGCAGACTGGAAGGCAAAATCCCGGCGGCATCGAGAAACTGGTCGAGAATGATCATCACCAGACTGGCAATGACCGGCAGAAAACTCAAGCTTACGGCAGGAGAGTGTGAAGGAGGGGATTCCCTGTAGGCCTGATGAATGATTTCAAACCCGATAAAAATGAAAATTGGTGCAATGACCGCGCGCGGTATCGCCGATACAAACAAAGACAAAAGGCCGACCACCGAGGCAAGGCCAATCATGAGACCCGTGGCCAGCGTGTACCACCAGGTTGCCCCCATTTTCTTGTAGGCGGGATGGCCGATATAGGGCGTTGTCTGCGCGACACCCCCGAAGAAGGCTGCAATCAGGGATGTAAATGCTTCTGTCAGCAGTATGTCACGCGTACGGTAGTGGTCTCCCGCCAGTCTCGCGCTTTCCGTGTTGTTGATGCCACCGATAATCGTCAGAATGCCAAACGGAATGGCAATCGGCAGGTACTGCACACTTTGCGGCAGCGTTGTCAGAAAATCGAAGGACAGTACCGGTACACAGAGTTTCATTTCAAAATCCGGCACTTTAAACTCCGGAAGCCATCCGCCATATCCCAATGCAAAGTGAACAGCCGTGCCCAAAACAACCGCCGCCACCACTCCGTTCGTTCTACCCGGCAAATGCATTCTGCCAAACAGAGTGGCGAAAATCAGTCCCAGTGCGACCAGACCGACCACGACCTCATTGAAAATTTCTACAAGCGGCAGAAAGGCCAGAAGCAAAAGCCCGACTCCGGCGATGCTGCCCAGCAGACCCGCGGTGGGAACAATACGTTGAATCCAGCTTCCAAAAAAAGATGTCAGGATTTTGACCACACCGATCATGAAGAGCGTTGCCATGCCAATCTGCCAGGATAACTGCGCATCATGAGTGGCCACATACGCGGGACCGAGAACAGCGTAGGCAATCCCGATGGTTGAAGGGGTATCCAGCCCCAGCGGCATGGCGGTGACATCTTCCCGTCCGGTTTTACGTTTCAACCTGATCGCCAGCCAGGTGTAAATCAGATCTCCCAGGAGCACCCCCACGGCTGTACCGGGAATCATTCGCGTCAGGATGATGTCCGCCGGATAGTTGAAGGTAAAAATCAGAATGGAGGAAAAGAAGATCATCGTACCCACATTGTCGAAGAAAAGGGCCAGAAACGCCGTGATTTCTCCCCAGAATCTGTTTGGTCCGATCATGTTTTGCTGCTTCGCCATGACATCTCCAACGATCGATCAGCCTTCCTGCAGGTTTTGTAAATATAAACAAAGCAATTGCATTTGGCAATTTGATTTATTCCTTCACGGAATTTTTTAAAGGTCATCTGATGACGCTGCCGGATGAAGTTCAAAATGAAATATTGTCAAGTTCCAGTAATTGTGACATAAGGGAAAAACTGTAGGCTATTAGGCTGTAGGCTATTAGGCTGTAGGCTATTAGGCTGTAGGCTATTAGAAGGTTTAAACACAAACACCGAAGGCTACCAACAAAACAGGCCAGTAGCCTAACAGACTACAGTCTATCAACCTGTTTTTACGGAGGGGAATTTGGCAGTTAAAAAAAATGAGTCGGCCCGGCGACTGCTTTTATGCATCAACGCCGTATTGCAAAAAAAAGCAAAAAATATTGTTGTATTGAATGTCAAAGAGATTTCTTCCTTCACTGACTATATGCTGATCTGTTCCGGCTCAACCGACCGGCAGGTCCAGGCGATTTCATCAGCCATCCAGGAATACCTGAAAAAAGAAGACATCCGGCCGCTCGGTGTAGAAGGGGAATCAAACGCAGAGTGGATTCTGCTGGACTATGACGACGTGGTCATTTCTGTTTTCCAGGATGAAGCCCGTTCCTTCTATGGTCTGGAAGATCTGTGGGACGCGCCACGCATGGAAATCGATGAAAAAGCAACAGAAATAAACAAACTGACCAAGGATATGGCTTGATTCTGAATGATTTTTGTGAGGAATTATCAGAAGCGCTTTTTCCTCCTCTTTGCCTTGCATGCTCTGAAGTTATTTCCGGTAAAGCCCATGAGGTGTTTTGCCCCGATTGCCGGAGGCAAATCACTTTCATGACGGGCAGCCGCTGCCCTGTATGCGGCATCCTGTTTCCCGACTCCCCCGCGGAAGATCACCTTTGCGGAAACTGCCTGGAACGAAAGCCCTGGTTTTCATCCGCACGCGCCGCTGTTGCCTATGATGGAATCGTTCTTGACGCAATCCGCCGGTTCAAGTATGGACGTGACATCACAACAGGATCGGCCCTCGCCAATTTCCTGGCCGGTTTTGAATTTGAAGATATGGACTTTCATCTTTTTGATGCCATCGTCCCCGTTCCCCTGCATATCAAGCGTCTGAGGGAAAGGGGCTTCAATCAGTCGATCATCCTGGCCCGTGCACTGGGGAAAAAACATCATCTGATGGTCGATTTTTCCTTGCTAAAAAGATGCAAATTGACTTTAACACAAACAGGACTCGACAAAAACGACCGTGCAAAAAACACCTCAGGAGCTTTCGTCGCGGGCCCAAAGAGGAAAATCCAGGGAAAGAACTTGATCCTTGTTGACGATGTATATACAACAGGGGCCACAATGAATGAATGTGCCAAAACACTTATCAGAAGCGGCGCCTCGAAGGTAGCGGTCCTAACGCTAGCCAGGGTGCTTTAACGGAAAATTGATTTTTTTACTTTTTTCGATCAATGATAATCAGGAGAGCGTCATGAAAAAAATCCTGGAAAGAGATGTTATCAAAGCCAAACTCGATGAGCTACGAAACAAAGGAGCGAAAATAGCTTTCACGAACGGCTGTTTTGATATCCTGCATGTTGGCCATGTAAGGTATTTGCAGGAAGCAAAAAAGACGGCCGATATACTGGTCCTGGCTCTTAACAGTGATTCTTCCGTGCGTTCAATTAAGGGCGAAAAAAGACCGCTGGTTCCTGAAGAAGAGAGAGCTGAGGTGCTGGCCGCGCTGGAGTGCGTTGATTTTGTAACGATATTCCCTGAATTGACGCCATTGGAACTGATCTGTTATCTGAAACCGGATATCCTGATCAAAGGGGGTGACTGGCCGGAAGACCAGGTGGTCGGACGAAATGAAATCAGTCAATGGGGCGGGCGGGTTGCGATTATTCCTGAGGTGGTTGGAAAATCGACCACCAATATCGTGGAAAGAATCATTTCCGTCTATGGCTCCGGAATCTGAGCTCCCGGATCACCCGTCGGCTTTTGCCAAAATGTAATAACATGATTTCTATCATTTTTTTTCATGATTTTTTTTCCTTTACAAACATTTTGCCATTAGGTAATAAGATCCATAAATCAACATCACAAATATGAAGGAGTAGCGGCATTGGAAAAACAGACAACTATGAAGCCGGAAAAGCTTGAAGCATTTCGGAAACTGCTCATTCAGAAGATCAACGAACTGCTGAATGAAGCGGGCAAAACGGTCACGGAAATGACCAACGGCAAGGAGAACTTTCCTGATCCCAACGATCGTGCGTCATTGGAAGCCGACAGGAATTTTGAGCTCCGCATACGCGACAGGGAGCGCAAGCTTATTGTGAAAATGCAGGAAGCCATTAAAAGAATTGATGATGGAACTTACGGGATATGTGAATCCTGCGGCGGGCCGATTTCTGAAAAGAGATTGATGGCACGACCGGTCACCACGGAATGCATCGACTGCAAAACCAAACAGGAGAAACTCGAAAAACTCAAAGGCGAATAATCTTTTTTCCATACGGTAAAACGCCCCGTTCCAGGGGCGTTTTTTTATTTGAGCATGTCCCGTTTCAGTAACACGCATATCCATATTACCTCAAAATAATACCATTCAAAGAGGAAGATTTCTTTTTTTCTCTAAAGATGCTAGTCAAATTTCATGTACGTAAACGTCGCCCTCAATATTCCGGCCGACAAGCTCTTCACCTATGCCGTACCGGATAATCTTAAGACAAAAGCCATGATCGGCAAACGGGTTTATGTCCCTTTTGGTCACAGAAAACGAACCGGTTTTATCACAGCCGTGACATTCTCCTGCGATTTGGAACAGGTTAAACCCCTCACCGAAATCCTTGATGACGAACCACTTTTTGACAATAAAGATCTCCAGTTTTTTGTATGGATTTCCAGGTATTGCATCTACCCTTTGGGT
Organism: uncultured Smithella sp.; assembly: GCA_964394715.1. Lineage (GTDB taxonomy): Bacteria > Desulfobacterota > Syntrophia > Syntrophales > Smithellaceae > UBA8904. The sequence continues at coordinate 56,278 of CAYMYR010000002.1, read as the reverse complement.
AAAACTTTGGCCGAACTGGTTCCCGCAGGATCTGAAAAAAAAGATTATCTTTGGGTTCTGCCCCGGCCGGTGCCTGCCGGTCTGGAACTGTCCAGATCGCAGGAAAAGCTTCTGGATTTTCTTCATTCCCGTCCTCAGGGAATCGCGCTTGGGAACCTTATCAAAAACACTGAATTTAAAAATGCCGCAGCGATTGTGCACGGGCTTCACCTGGCCGGCCTTCTGCAAATGGTCGAGCGGCAGAAAAAGCCCCTGACCGTCCGAACGCAGAAAATCATCCGGCTTGAATCCACTTTGCCTGATGAACTGCGGATGACGGCACGGCAGGAGGCTGTCGTTGATTTTCTGAAAAACTCCGGCCCCATGGATTTGCATGATCTGATAGCGTCCGCGAAAACTTCCAGCGCTGTAATCAAAAAGCTGCTCGAAAAAGGGATCCTTGCTGTCGGAAATGCCGAATTCATACGAAAAGCATCTCTGACCTCGTCTATCAGCAAGGCGCCTGCAAACATCACACTGAATGATGAACAGAAAAAATCCCTGATGAATATCCTGAACAGGCTCCGTGAGGATACGTTTTGCCCGATTCTTCTTCACGGCGTTACCGGAAGCGGCAAAACAGAAGTGTATCTCAAGGCGATTGCGGACGTGATTAAAAACGGCGGCACCGCCATCTACCTGGTCCCGGAAATTGCCCTGACCCCCCAGCTGATTTCACGCATCGCCGGTCGATTCGACGAAAATAAAATCGCCGTCATTCACAGCGGTATCGCACGCAGCGTCCGATATGATCAGTGGCGTCAAATCAAACGAGGCAAGATCAACCTTGTGATCGGCGCGCGCTCCGCCCTTTTTGCCCCGCTTGACAACCTGAAATTAATAATCGTTGATGAAGAACACGATCCATCCTACAAGCAGGACGACAAACTCAGCTATCATGCCCGGGATCTGGCCGTGGTGAAAGCGAAAATGCATAAAGCGGTTGTTGTTCTCGGATCGGCCACTCCGGGAATCCGTTCTTACTACAACGCCCGGACCCGGAAATATGCTTTTCTTGAATTGACGCAAAGGGTACAAAACAGGCCGCTGCCCCGAATTGACATTGTAGATATGAAAGCACAGAAGGAAGCCCACGGCAAAACACCTATCCTCTCGGATACAATGATCCAGGCCCTTGCCGAAACGCTGGCCCGCAAAGAACAGGCCCTGCTTTTTCTCAACAAACGGGGATTTGACACCTTCCTGGTCTGTGCCGACTGCGGCTATAATTTCCGATGCCCCAATTGCGCTGTTGCCCTGAAAAGCCATCTGGCGGAAGGCATCATCAAATGTCACTACTGTGACTATACTCAGAAATCCATGCCGCTTTGCCCCAACTGCCGCAGCGGAAAAATCCTCAGTTACGGCACAGGCACCCAGAAACTGGAAAAAGAACTCGAACGTCTTTTCCCCGACGCACGGATCTGCCGGATGGATTCCGACACCACTGCCCGAAAAGGTTCACAGGAAGAAATTCTCTGCGCACTGGAGCAGAGAAAGATTGATATTCTGGTCGGCACACAGATGATCACCAAGGGTCATGACTTCCCCTTTATCAGTCTTGTGGGCGTCATAGCGGCGGACACCTCCCTGAACATGCCGGATTTTCGCGCTTCGGAAAAAACCTTTCAGATGCTCACTCAGGTTTCCGGAAGGGGCGGACGCGGTGCAGTCCTCGGCCGTGTCATTATCCAGACCTTTAATCCGGAACACTATGCTCTGCTGTACACCCAAAAGCATGATTACCCGTCTTTTTATGCTGATGAAATAGCGTTTCGCCGGGTCCTTCAGTACCCTCCCTTCAGCCGGATCATCTGCATTCGGCTGTCCTCCGGGAAAAAAGATGCGCTCATGGAAATCGCGCGGGAAACGGGCCGCAAAGCGAGGGAACTTGCAGCAAAGCATGGTAATGCCGCGGAAATTATCGGCCCGTCGGAATCTCCTCTGGCAAAGATCCGTGGACAATATCGCCAGCAAATGCTGATCAAGGGACTGAATAGCCGAATTCTGCATTCCATTGCATGCGAACTGATGGAAAAGCACGATACGAGCACGGTAAAGATTACGGTGGACGTAGATCCGGAAAATTTTATGTGAGTTCGGATGCTTTCGTCAGGAAACGCGTTTCCTCATGGGAAGCGCAGGCAAGACAATCCGTTCCTCATTGGGAAATTCCTTGATACTTGCAGAAACACAGCCTTAAATTGTCCCATAGTGCATCAGGTAAGACAGCTTTAACTTCGCCCTGAAAAAATCCGGTTACCCTGTATCACCACAATTGTCAATCCTGATGGCGTATGGACATCGCCCAACAATGAAACAGTCCGGACTGGTCATCAAGACCCGGCCGGACTGAACCTGAATAAATCCTATCAACGAATGGAAGCAGTATGTGCTGTCCCGGTGCATAAATCCAGTCGATAGTTTGACCTATATTGCACCGCAGTTCTCAAGACGAAGACGGTCCTGATAGTATTCGGTGATCTCATAAACAGCATGATCAACTAAAAGCATGATTCGCATGACAGAGTCAATGGCCTGATTATGTTCCAGGGCATTGATAAATATCGCCTGAAATTCAGCATAGAGCCACATGTGACGACGCATCATGTTCAAAGCATAAATAGATTCATGCAGCGGAATCCCGTTTTCATAACAGGTTCGTGCATAATGCATGAAAAATTCCTGCGCTTTCTCAAGACGATTGGGAGCAATCAGCAAATTTCTCAATTGACTGTAAAATTTCACGGCCTGCAGCACCAGCTTCTCATCGGGAAGATCCCGGTAATGGGCCGTTCTTTTATTTTTTTTAACATCTGCCGCCCAGTGAGCAGCTATTTCATCAAGGTTGGCCTCCAACACATCCAACAGCTTAATCGACTCCACCATATCATTCTCCTTTCTCCAATGATAAGCGAACAGGGAAGTAGAAATTATTTCTTTTTCCCTTTATTTTTTTTTATTAATTCGTTGTATTCCTTGGTCACTTCATACGCAGCATAATCAAAAATCAAAATCGTGCGGCTCAAGGTATCCAGCGCCTGACGCTGATCAATGCCGGAACTGAAGATTGTCTGAAACTCGGCGTACAGCCAGATATGCCTTCTTAAGAGGATGAGTGCGTAAACCGCTTCACTCATGGGAATCCCCAGGTTGAAACAGTCTTGGGCGTAATCACGGAAATATTTCAGTGCACCTTCACTGATTTTATCATCGGCAAACATTTTACTGAAATTCTTGTAAAATTTTATGCCCTGGTTAACAATCCTCTCCTCTTCCAGCTCTTTGTATTTTTTTGTCCGAACATTGTTCTGAACATCCATTGCCCAGCGTTTGGCCATCTTTTCCGCATGCTGTTCAGCCAATTCCACATACTTAATAGCGTATGTCCTCATGCTCTGTCTCCTTTCCTTTTGATAAGCGCAACTCTTATGGTTATAAGTGCCTGTATGTATTTTTTCTGTTTTGGCAACTTCAACACTGATTACTATATAGAGCATGAAATTGAAATTGACAACAGGAATTTAACATAAGGCCCTTTTCACGGGTATTTCTTGACACATTCCCGTTAATTCCATATAGGGTACGAAAAAAACAGGGGTGCGATCCAATGAACAAACCGAGAATTCTCTTCATGGGAACCCCGGCTTTCGCCCTGCCGGCCCTGGACACACTTCTTGCCGGTTCCTTACCGGTCATCGCCGCTGTTACACAACCGGATCGTCCGGTGGGAAGGGGGCAAAAGGAAGCCGCTCCTCCTGTGAAACTTCTGGCCCAAAAATCCGGTGTGCCTGTTCTGCAACCGCAAACCGTAAAAGATGCTTCTTTTCTCGAAAAATTTTATTCACTCAAGCCCGACATGGTGGTTGTGGCGGCTTTTGGCCAGATTCTGCCCAAAATGATTATCGACTTCCCCCCTCTTGGATGCCTGAACATCCACCCTTCTCTGCTTCCTAAATACCGTGGCGCGGCCCCTTTGAACTGGAGCATCATCCGCGGTGAAAAAAAAACCGGAGTGACCATTATGCTGATGGATGAAGGCATGGACTCCGGCGATATCCTGGCCCAGGAAGAAACCCTGCTGGACGATGAGGAAACATACGGTCAACTGCATGACCGCCTGGCAAAAAACGGCGCAGCACTGCTCATGAAAACCATCGCACAGGTTGTATCGGGCAAAGCCCACAGACGCCGGCAGGATCCATCCGGTGTGACGTTTGCTCCCCGCCTGACCAGGGAAACATGCAAGATTAACTGGCAGAAAAGTGCTGTCCATGTTGTCAATCTGATCCGCGGTTTGTGCCCCTCCCCGGCGGCATATACTTACTTGGATGGACAGCTTTTGAAAATTTATGCCGCGGCAGCTGAACCGGGCCCGACGGATCAGCCTCCCGGAACCATCGGCAACGCGGTCACCGACGGCTTGCCTGTTGCAGTCTCTGATGGCCACGTCATTTTGAAAGACATACAGCTGGCCGGGAAAAAAAGAATGCTGATGGTAGAATTTCTCCGAGGATATCGGCTGGCTCCGGGCAGTATTTTAGGCACTATAACCTCAAAATAAAGAAAAATAAAAAACGATTCGCTGTTTTTTTACCTGTGTTTTTTAATAAAACAAATCGGTTTGCCAGGAGACTCGCCTGATGCGTCATACAATTTTCAATACACCGGTTTTAAAGCATTTAATGCTTGGGATATCCCTTTTTTTTATAAAAATACTGGGATGGAAAAAAGCGGGACGGCTTCCCGATGAGAAAAAATTTGTTGTAATCGTTGCGCCGCATACATCAGCCTGGGACGTGTTTTATGGTGCCATTCTCGCTTTTGCATTCAGGCTGGATCCCCGCTTCATTGCAAAAAAAGAATTATTCCGAATGCCTTTTGGACTGCTGATGAAATGGATGGGAGGGATCCCCGTTGATCGAGGCTCAAAAAGCCGCACCGTGGAGCAAATGACAGACCTATTCAATAAAAACGAAAAATTCATTCTTGCCATTGCCCCCGAGGGCACCCGTCACAAGGCAAAGGGATGGAAATCAGGATTTTACCATATTGCCGAAAATGCCCATGTTCCTGTTCAGCTGGCTTTCCTCGATTATTCAACCAAAACAGGTGGAGCGGGTCCGTTGATCTATCCCAGCAACGATCTCGAACGGGATATGGAGAAGATAGGCGCGTTTTACGGTACCGTTAAAGGGAAATATCCGGACAAAGCAAGTCCCGTGGTCATTCGTACAAAATCATGAAGAAAACAATCCGCCGTCAGGCCGTTGATATTTTAAATTCGGTTTCACAAAATGAATCCTTTGCCGGAAATTTGATTGATACGCAACTCGACCGGAAGAATCTTTCCGGAACGGCAGACGGACGGCTCCTCACGCATCTGGTTTACGGCGTTTTGCGCATGCGTGGGCATCTGGACTGGATCCTTGCGCAGCTTTATCGCGGAGATTATGCCGGGATGGAGGAAAGCGTCAAAAACATTCTGCGCACCGGGCTGTATCAGCTCAAATTCAGCGAACGTCTTCCGGCTTTCGCCGCCGTGAATGAAGCAGTCAAAATCGCAAAAGATACCACTCCGGCCGCAGCCGCATTGACCAACGCCCTATTGAGAAGCTACCTGCGCAGCCCGGATAAAACTTTTTTCCCCTCTTTGGATGAAAATTCCGCTCTCCACATCGCCGCATTTCACTCTCACCCTTTATGGCTGGTTGACTTATGGCTGAATGTTTACGGGAAAGAAGAGACCCTTGCTCTTTGTCGCGCCAATAATGAATTACCACCAATGACTGTCCGCACCAACAACATGAAAATCTCAAGAGACGAGCTATTGGAAAAGCTCAATGCCGATAAGTTCAGTTGTATCAAAACCAGGTTTTCACCCTATGGCATCAACCTATCCGATTCTCCCATGCCCATCCAAAAAACGATTTTTTTTCATGAAGGCCTTTTACGGTTGCAGGACGAGGCGGCGCAGCTGGTTTCCTGCCTGGTGGCCCCCGAAAGAAACGAAAATGTTTTAGATGCCTGTTCGGGAACCGGCGGTAAAACCATGCATCTGGCCGCCATGATGAATAATTGCGGAAGGATCACGGCTCTGGATCGCGATCGGGGAAAAATCACACAATTAACAAAAGAGGCTGCAAGAATGGGTGTTTCGATCATCGAGCCCGTGCAGGCCGACCTGAAGCACCGGCTGCCCGTTGAATATTCCCGGAGATTTGATCATGTGCTGGTGGATGCGCCCTGTTCGGGAACCGGCACACTGCGACGCAATCCGGAAATCAAGTGGAGGCTTAAGGCTTCTGATCTCAATGAATTTACGAAAAACCAGAAATCCATATTGCACAATGCTTCAGATACCGTGAAAAAGGGAGGTCATCTGATTTATTGCACCTGCTCCTTGCTGTCTTGTGAAAATGAAGAAGTGATCGGACACTTTTTAAAGGCTCATCCGGATTTTTCCGTCATTCATCCATCAACTGACTTTTTTGAACCACTAATGGATAGTCGAGGTTTTTTAAGGACTTACCCACACCGCCATTTCATGGATGGTTTCTTCTGCTCTCTTTTAAAACGCAGGATTTAAATTGACGAATCAAACAAAATAATGCTAGTGGTCATTCCATATTTTTAAAGGAGCGGTCATGTTTGTTCAGCAAATACAGGTAGGCCAGATGGCTGTTTTCGCGTATCTCGTCGGGGATTCCATCACCGGAGATGCGCTGGTCATCGACCCGGCCGACAATGTCCATGATCTTATCGCCTTGGCAGCAAAAAATGGTTTACGGATCAACTACATTGTCAACACACACGGTCATGTGGATCATATCGGAGGCAATGCCGACATGAAAAAACTGACCGGGGCAAAAATCATTGTACATCAGGACGATGCTGTAATGCTTACTTCCACGCCGCAAGCCATGCTTCGCATGTTCGGCGCGAAACAATCGCCCCCTCCCGATCTTCTGGTTCAGGATGGTCAGATCATTTCTGTGGGTAATGTGGAATTGAAAGTTATCCATACACCCGGTCATTCTCCTGGGGGGATATGCCTTTATACACCCGGTTATGTCTTTACAGGAGACACTCTCTTTGTGGAGGCCGTCGGCCGCACGGATCTGCCGGGAGGCTCCTGGCAGACGTTGTATAACGCCATTCAGGGCAGGCTTTTCACTCTACCGGACGAGACCAGAGTTATGCCCGGCCATAATTACGGAAGGACGCCAACGTCCACGATCGGTCATGAAAAAAAATACAACCCTTCCATTCGATAAAGGAGTGTGAGAACATGACAAAAAGTATTTTCCGCACGGAGTTCCCCAAACTAAAACTGATCAAGCGCGGAAAAGTGCGTGACCTCTATACTGTAAAAGATGCTCTTCTGCTGGTAGCCACTGACCGGATTTCCGCATTCGACGTCATCATGTCAGATCCCATTCCAGGCAAAGGTATCATATTGAACCAGATGTCTGTCTTCTGGTTCAAACAGATGAGAGATATTATCGACAACCATATCATTTCCGCTGAAGCCGCTGATTTTCCGCACGAATGCGCACCTTACCTGGAAGATCTGAAAGGACGCAGCATGCTGGTAAAAGATGCGACACCGCTTCCCGTTGAATGCATCACGCGGGGATATCTTTCCGGTTCCGGATGGAACGAATACCGCCGCTGCCAGTCCGTTTCCGGAATCAAACTGCCGGAAGGCTTGAAAGAATCGTGCAAGCTTCCTCAACCTCTTTTCACGCCGACTACCAAGGCGCCCCAGGGTGAGCACGATGCGCCCATAACCCATTCCGAAATGGAAGATCTCATCGGCGCCGATCTCACCGCCAGAATCATAGAAAAATCAATCGACATCTACGAACGAGCCGCATCCATTGCATTAAAAGCAGGCATTATTATCGCAGACACAAAAATGGAGTTTGGCCTGATTGGTGATGAGCTGATTCTGATTGACGAATTACTGACACCGGACTCCTCAAGATTCTGGCCGGCTGACGATTATGAAGAAGGCCGGTCACAAAAAAGCTATGACAAGCAGTTTCTTCGCGATTATCTTCTTTCCATTCACTGGAATCAGAAACCTCCGGCACCCGCATTACCGCAAGACATTATTGAAAAAACCAGGGCAAAATACGAGGAGGCTTTCACGCGGCTGGTAAAATAATATTTTCTTACCATTGACAGAAATCAAACCGTTATTAAATTACGCCGTGTTTATCCGCACGGCTTCATTTTTCTGAGGAGGAATTCCTTGAGCAAAGGAAAACTGCCGGATTACCGACTAAAACAAAAAATATTATACATAGATAAGACACCCGCCACAACACTGATCCATTACGGTGATCTGTTTTTTGAGGCGGGAGCCCTTTCCGATGCTCTGGAATTTTATGCCAGGGCCGGGCATCAGGAAGGATTGAAGAAAATTAGGGAAATCGCCTTTAAAAATGGCGATGCGTTTCTTTTTCACGGCGCGGCCAAAGCACAGGGCGCTGAACTTCGGTCCGCTGACTGGGAAGATATTGCCCGCAGGGCTGTGGAACTTAAGAAATTCGCCTTTGCAAAAAAGGCCCTGGAGAAAACCAATAATACAGAGTTGCTAAACGCGCTTGCCACAAAGATGAAACCGGAGGAATGAAAACAGAGCGCATGACCAAGAGGGATTATTACGAAATTCTGGGCGTTTCCAAAACGGCATCCGATGAAGAACTGAAAAGAAATTACAGGAAAATCGCCATGCAGTGTCATCCCGACAAAAATCCGGGAGACAAAAAAGCGGAGGAACGATTCAAGGAAGCCGCCGAAGCCTATGAAGTGTTAAGCGACAGACAAAAAAGAGAAATTTACGACCACTACGGCCATGCCGGTCTGAACAACACAGGATTTCAGGGCTTCAGCGGTTTTGACGATGTCTTCTCAAATTTTGGAGACATTTTTGAAGATGTCTTTGGCTTTGGACACACGCGGAGACGCGGCAGAACAAGGCAGGCAGCGAGGGCCGGTGCTGATTTACGCTACGACTTAAAAATATCTTTCCTTGATGCTGCGTTCGGGATCACCAAAACCATTGAACTGGAGAAATTTTATACCTGCCATTCCTGCCAGGGAACAGGAGCCGCTGCCGGAACCTCGCCCACGACCTGCCCGACCTGTCAAGGCAGAGGCCAGGTGCTTCAATCAAGCGGTTTTTTCACCATCAGTTCCACCTGCCCCCATTGTCACGGACAGGGAAAATTCATCGCCAAACCCTGCCACGAATGCAGGGGAACGGGAAAAGAAAAACAGCGAAAATCCGTTGAACTGAAAATACCCGCCGGAGTCGAAACAGGCTCCCGGCTGCGTCTGCGGGGTGAAGGAGAATCCGGAGAACAGGGAGGCCCAAGCGGTGATTTGTATGTTTTTTTACAGGTTGAAGAACATGATTTTTTTGTGCGCTCCGAAGATGATATTATCTGCCGGGTTCCCATATCCTTCGTTCAGGCTGCACTTGGCGCAACCATTGAAGTGCCAACCCTAAAAGATACCGAAAAAATTAAAATTCCCAGAGGCACACAAAACGGTCGGGCTTTCCGTCTCAAAGGCAAAGGCATCCCTCATTTGCAGGGCTATGGACGCGGAGATCAGATCATTGAAGTCTTTGTGGAAATTCCAACTGATTTATCGAGAAAACAGGAAGATTTATTAAGGGAATTTGAAAAGATTAGCCCGTAACATTCCGCGTAATATAAAGTTGCAATCCATGCCGCAATATGTTTAAACCCGAATCAATAGAATGATCCGGAGGGATAAATATGAAACATCATAAATATCGTCTCATTATCTGTATATTCCTTCTTTTTCTTTTATCAGGTTGTGCCACGGCCGTGCTCATCGGAGGCGCGGCAATCGGCGCGGGCACGGGGACTTATTTCTATGTGAACGGAGAACTGAAGACCGACTACATTGCTTCATTCGACCAGGTGTGGAGCGCGTGCGAAAAAACAGTCGCTGATATGCATGGTACGGAAGTTCAACCCGTAAAAGAAATTGCGCAGGGAAAGATCACGGCAATCATCAATGATGAAAAGGTCAAGTTCGATATTACCTACCGGTCAAAAAATCAAACCTCTGTCGGTATTCGCGTGGGACTGGTTGGCAATAAAATGTCTTCCCAGCTTCTTCATGACAAAATTGCCGAAAACCTGTCCAAAAGCTGATTTACCCCTATAAAAATAAGGACCGGCCCGGCATCCACATGAATAAAAAACTTATTTTCGGTATCGTGCTCGGCATCGTTCTGATCTACTTTTCGGTACGTGGGATTGACTTCAACGAAACCATTCTCCATTTAAAGAAAGTCGATCTTGGCTATACGGCCGTGTCTCTTTTTTTAATTGTCCTCATGCAGGCATTGCGATCTTATCGTTGGGGAGTGATCCTTCAGCCGATGGAAAAGATTGATCAGGTGACTCTTTTTTCCGTAACCAGCGTCGGTTTTCTTGCCATTGTCGCAATTCCCGCCAGGATCGGTGAACTGGCCAGGCCCTTTCTGATATCAAAAAAAAGTCCCATAAAAATGTCATCGGCATTCGGTACGATCGTTGTGGAAAGAGTGCTGGACAGTCTTTCGGTTCTGACCATAACGATTGCTGTGCTCATCCTGCAGGACTTGCCTTCCTGGATGATTAAATCCGGTATTCTTTTTTTCGCCATCACCGTGCTGATCATTGCTTTCATTATTGGATTGGTCTGGCGAAGAGAAGCCGCCGTGAAAATCATTGACCGGATTCTGCAACTGCTGCCCGACAGGCTGTCGCAGAAAATCATGAGTGTCATCCACCATTTCATTGACGGCTTTCAAGTCGTTACCGATGTCAAAAGGCTTCTGTATTTGCTTTTTTTGTCCATAGTGGTCTGGGTTGTGGATGCCGGAGTGATTTATTCGCTGTTTCTGGCTTTCGGTTTTAACCTGCCGCTTCTGGCGGCCTTCGTCATCATGGTCATTCTCATCGCGGGAATCGCGATCCCCACTGCACCGGGATTCATCGGCAACTGGCATTATGCCTGTATCCTGGGGTTGGGACTTTTCGGTATTGCCAAACCGGAAGCATTTTCCTTTGCCCTCGTTTATCACTTTATATCCATGATTGTTGTGGTGATCCTGGGTGTATCCTTTCTGCCTTTCAATAAGTTTTCGCTTTCAGACCTGACAGGACAGATGGGAGAGGATCAAGAAGCAAGGATAAAGGGTAAAGGATAAAGGAACAAGGTTAACGGATATTGTTGAGCCTTTATCCTTGTTCCTTGGTTGTCACTTTCAGGCTTTTAAGTTTTTTGTGCAGATTGCTTCGTTCCAGGCCGATGGCTTCCGCTGTCTTTGAAATATTTCCGTCGTGCTCTTCAAGTTTTTTGATAATGAACTGCCTTTCAAAATCCAGCCTTGCATCTCTTAAAGAATCAACGGCGGGGAGGGTTTCCGTTTGCGCCAAACCGGGCTCATTCCTTAAGCTGAGTTCAGGAATATCATCCTCATTGATTTCATTGGTCGGCGTCAAAATAATCAATCTCTCAATAATGTTTTTCAATTCGCGTACATTGCCGGGCCAGTTATGAGTCATCAGTTTTTCCAGGGCACCCGCCGTCAGTCTCTTCGGCGGTTCGCCTTCCTTCGTGGCGAAATCCTGGAGGAAACGCTCCGTCAGGAGTGGAATATCATCTTTTCGCTCACGCAGCGGGGGCACGCGCAGCGGAATAACGTGCAGACGGTAATATAAATCCTGCCGGAAGCGGCCTGCCTCCATTTCTATTTCAAGGTCTTTGTTGGTTGCGGCAAGAACACGCACATCCATATCGATAACTTTATTGCCGCCGACCCGCTCGAATTTCTTCTCCTGCAGAATACGTAAAATTTTTGCCTGAGCCTTGAGGCTCATATCCGCAACTTCATCGAGAAAAATCGTTCCTTCATGGGCCAGATCAAATTTTCCGCGTTTTTTTTCGGTTGCGCCGGTAAATGCGCCTTTTTCATGTCCGAACAATTCACTCTCGATGAGTTCCTCCGGGATCGCCGCACAGTTGACTTCTACAATAGGTTTGTGCGACCGGCGGCTTAAATGGTGAATGGAACGGGCCACCAGTTCCTTTCCGGTACCGTTCTCACCCATAATCAAAATCCAGGCATTGGTTGGCGCAACAATACTGATCATTTCCTTGAGGTCGTTAACAACCTGACTGACCCCCGTCAATTCATACTGATGCGACACCTTCTGCTTAAGCAGTATGTTTTCCTCTTCCAGGCGGACAACATTGAGTGCGTTGTTTACCAGAATGATCACCTTATCGAGTGACAGGGGTTTCTCAATGAAATCAAAAGCGCCCAGTTTAGTCGCTTTTACCGCTGTTTCAATGTTACCGTGGCCGGACATCATGATCACCAGGACATTCGGATGGGCGGCATGGATGGTTTTAAGGGTATCCAGCCCGTCCATACCGGGCAGCCAGATGTCCAGCAGGACAAGCTGAGGCATTTCTTCAGCCACAATGTTCACAGCCTCTTCCCCGCTGCCTGCAACCAGCACCTGATAGCCTTCGTCCTCCAGGATGGCTTTCAGGGACTGACAAATCGCGACTTCATCATCGACAATAAGAATCGTTTCATTCATAAGAATCTCTCAATACCATTTTTACTTTTATATCAAACATCCCCGACCGGCAACTGAAAAGATACAATGGTTCCCGTCGGATAGTTGTCACTTACGGTGACCTCACCTTTATGGTCGGATATAATCGAGCTGACAATCGCCAGTCCGAGTCCCGTCCCCGCTTTCTTGGTTGAAAAGTAAGGTTCGAACACCTTGCGCTTGTAGCTTGCCGGCACGCCCGCTCCGTCATCGGCAACCGCAACGGTTACCTTCCTGCGCGACTCGTCATAGCGGATAATGACCCCGATATGCCCTGTTTTCTTATTGATGGATGCTACCGCGTTATCCAGCAGGTTGATCATCACCCGGTTGATCTGTTCGGCATCCAGATTGAATTTCGGCAATCCGTCCGCCGGCCGGAACTCAAAATGAATGTCCTTGTGCGCGTCCACAAAAAGAGTCACCGCCTCGGATACAACCGAATTAAGATCATTGAGGGCAAGCGTGGTCACCGGCATGCGCGCATAGCGCGAAAATTCGTTGACCAGATTTTTAAGCACCTCCACCTGATCAATGATGGTTTGTGTACACTCTTTAAAAACCTTATCTTCTGTGCCCAGTTTTTCTCCATATTTGCGCTGAAGCCTCTGCGCGGAGAGCTGGACGGGCGTGAGCGGATTCTTAATTTCATGCGCCATACGTCTGGCCACTTCCCGCCAGGCCGCGGCTCGTTCTGCCTTCTGTAATTCCGTCAAATCCTCAAACACGATAACGATGCCCGAATCCTTCCCTTCTTCATCTTCAATAGTGGTGATCGTCAGCAGAATGGTCAACGATCTGTCGCGCAGCGTCAATTCCAACTGTTTTTGCAGTATCCGCTCATTATTCTCCTTCATCTCCAGAAGGAAAGAATCCACCAGGGCAATATGTTCTTCAAGCAAAAGCTCCCGGTAGTTCCGGAATAAATATTGAGAAGCGTCAATATCAAACATGGACTCCGCCGCGCGGTTGATTGTCGTAATCATGTCATTTTTATCCACAGAGATAATGCCCGCGGAAACATTTCTTAAGACAGCAGCCATGTATTTACGGCGCTCTTCCAGGGAAATATTTGCCTCGATCAGACCCGATTTGCTTTTCTGCAAATCTTCCGTCATGTGGTTAAACGATTTAACCAGAAGGCCAATCTCGTCATCGGCATCAATGTCAATGCGGCTCGTCAGATCCCCCTGCGTGATTCTGTTTGTCGCCGACACAAGGTCCTGAATCGGGTTCGTGATGGTCTGTGCAAGTGAAAGCCCGAACCAGGTAGCCAGAAAGATGATTACCAGGGTCACAATAGACAGGGTTACAATGTAATTAAACTTGATCGGATTTTTCAGAAGCTTGATCTGACCATACTGTTCAGAGGCATTGGCAATACTGCGCAGTTTATCGACAAATCCCTGGGGCACACTGTAGCTGATGGAAACGCGGCCGATCACTTCCGTCGGAACGGCATAGGAAAAAACCGGTACGATGCCCACAATCGACTCCCCTATACTGGTGGGAACAATCGTAGATACTTCTTTGCCGGAGTAGATATCCTCCAGCATTTTCGGGGACAGCTCAATGGCAGGCAGCGATGGGTTTTCAGCGTCGGCAAAAACAATGCTTTCCTTTTTAAAATCAAAAAATGCTTCCACTTTACCTACTTTGTAATTTTTCTGGCGCTGCGAGAGTAAACTGTTTAAATATTCAGCTTTGTCATCTTCGTAAAGGCGGTTTTTGGTAATATCCGCACTGATTTGACGGGCATTGAACTTGGCCATCTCCTCGGCTTGAGTGTAGTAAAGCTGGGCAACTTCCAGCGACCGGTTCAAAGCATCGCCAATTTTGATATTGAACCAGAATTCGATGGAATAAGAAAGAAAGTTGATGGCAAACAGAAAAAGTAGAATCGTCGGAACCAGGGAAAGACCGACAAACGCGACAACCAGTTTGGTTCGTAACTTGGATCCGATAACGCCTTTGCGCCGCTCGGAAAATAATTTAAAAATATTGCGGACAATGAGGAAAATTAAAAGCAGAATCAGGATGATATTAATACTGGTCAGGCCATAGACTAAAATGTTCGCCGAAATAGGAAGATCTCCCCTGTCGGAAAACTGACTGGCCAGAATGGTAAAAGCGATTGCCAGAAAACCGACAACCAGCATGATGATGCGTTCACGCCGTCGCTTTCTTAATTCCCTCTCATCGACATAGGATTTTATAGATTTTTTTTTAATCTTCATCAGCTGACCGGATCAATTTTCCAACGGATATTCGATGGATGATTAGTAGGAAAATCTTATTTTATAAGTCGGTGTTTCAAAATCCCAAAAGGATACAAAAACAAAAACATATTCCATATAGAGAGGCAGCCGGATCTTATCGATTTTAACATGAACCTGTGCGTAGTAGTAATGGTTTTTCGTTAACCTCGAAAGAGGAACCAGAGGAATTCCATTCAGTTCTGACATCGCTTTTTGCGCGCTTTGAAAATCAGTA
This sequence comes from uncultured Smithella sp., assembly GCA_964394715.1. Classification (GTDB taxonomy): domain Bacteria; phylum Desulfobacterota; class Syntrophia; order Syntrophales; family Smithellaceae; genus UBA8904. Next base: position 41,081 of record CAYMYR010000002.1, on the reverse strand, counting down.
AACAATACAGGTTGACTGTTGCCATTTGTCGTAATGGAAAATGTTTTCTTTAAATTGTCGTATTTGATGGTGCGTCGAATTTCTCTTACAGCAATCTTTGTATCCCATCGATAGGGTCTTTCCTGATAAACATCCACGTAAATTGTAAAAACAGCCGGGACACCGGCCATGATCGCTGATTCTATATCTGATCTGAAGCAATCCACCAGTCTGGCATATAAAAGCACATTTTGTATATTGCTGGTGATCAACATGTCAACCATTCGCGGTTTTACCGCTGCTTTCGCATTTGCAGGCAAACCGGCCGTCATTGCGATCAGACACAAACAGGCGCACAGCAACCTTCCCCGAAAATCCATCCTGTTTTTCATATTATTCGTTTCTTTCTATGAAAACGTGCACTCGGTTTGCCTAAAAATGTCCCAAAACGGCAATTCATGCGACCCCTGCGTCCATGCCTTCAGGCTAAGGGGCTTATTTCAATAGCGAATTTACGAAAAGTCCCCTCTGCACACATTAATTTTTAATGGATAATACTAGGTAACCTGTCGATAAAAATCAAGTTAATTTATGCCGCTGAAAGAATCTGAAGATTAAATGACCCTAAATCTGCACGGCATCCAGAATGGTAAAAGAGGGAATCTTGCACGATGTGTATCTTGTAGACTGCCTTTGATCCTGAGATGTGATAATATCCCAGGAATTTTCCTGAATCATAAGTTCCCTTAACAAGAGATTATTCAGTCTGTGGCCTGATTTGTACGCCACAAAATGACCGATAATCGGCATCCCCAGTAAAAACAAATCTCCGATGGCATCCAGTATTTTATGTTTTACAAATTCATCGGGCATGCGCAGTCCGCCTTTATTGACAATTTTCTTATCATCAAGAATAATGACATTATCGAGTGATCCGCCCAGCCCCAAACCCCTTGCCTGCAAAAATTCAACTTCTTTCAGAAATCCAAAAGTTCTTGCCCGGCAAATGTCATCCTGATAATTTTTATCGGAAAAAACAAAACTGTAAGATTGGCGGCCGATTGCCTTGTGAGCAAAATCAATATCATAAGTTATTTTAAACTCATCAGAGGGAACGAGCATTGCCCTTCCCTCTTCGTTTTTCACGGATACAGGTTTCTTGATGACAAGCATTTTCTTAAATTTACCCTGCGTCCGTGTCCCCACGCCCTTAAGCATCTCGACAAACGGCTGGGAACTGCCGTCCATGATCGGTACTTCAAAAGAATCCAGTTCAATCAGGGCATTATCAACTCCCATTCCGCTGAAAGCCGACAAAATATGCTCTACCGTGGAAACGCTGACACCATCATAGCCTAGGGAAGTAGCCAGAGTGGTATCACATACCATCTTGAAGTCTGCCGGAATGGGTCTGGAATCGGGCAAATCGGTTCGAAAAAACAACACTCCTGTATCTGCAGGAGCCGGCTTAATCTTCATATTGACCTTGCGGCCGGTATGCAAACCAATGCTTGCGCAGATAATTTCTTTTTTAAGTGTTCTCTGTAAATGCATATACAACCTTGAATCTTGATTGAACGCATAATTAGCAATAACTATACCAATCATTGAACATGATTTACCAAACCAAATAATTAATTGTTATTATTGATTTTTCAGACATGATGGTGTCCGTTGATTCTACACACATCTCTCGACATTGTGTCTCAAATACCACACTTCATAAAAGCATGAAACCACGCATATGAACCGGTAGCATTACTTACAATACCTTTCTTTTTCACTGTATATGCATCCGCAATAAGGCTGGCGATACATCCCCAACTCCCTGGAAATCTTCACCCCGTCATTCCAACCGACACGAAAATCCTGATAATAAAATGGGACATCCATCTGGTGGCTTAACGTTTCTCCGATTTGCCTGATCAGATCATGCTTCTGATATCTGCTGTAAAGCAAGGTAGAAGTAAAGGCGTCATAATGTTCATTTTTTGCCTTTTCTGCCGTGAGTTTCATTCGATCCGTCAGGCAATAAACACACCTGTCTTCATGCCTGTGAGCCACCTGGCTTAAAAACTCCTCCATCGGATAGCCTTCCGGCGAAATAACATTCAGCAGAATTTTCTCGGCATATTCCTGCAGGGTTTGTTTGCGCCGTAAATATTCCTGATAGGGATGAATGTTCGGATTGTAGTAGAATCCTGTTACGATATGACCATGTGTTCTCAATTCCTTGAGAGGATAGATTGTGCACGGCCCGCAGCAAATATGCATCAGCACATTCATGAATTCTATGGCCTCTTGAATCAACCACCTAGCGGCGAGCTATGGAGGATGAACGCTCGTCCCGCTTAAGCGGGATTAAAATAATTCCTTTTGAGCTCCTGAAGCTTTCAGGCCGAAATGTTCGTAAGCCCTGGGGCATGCCACCCTGCCCCGCGAGGTTCTCTGCAGATAACCTTCCTGAATCAGGTATGGTTCATAAACATCTTCAATCGTGACTTTCTCTTCGCCGATTGCCGCCGCCAGACTCTCCACGCCAACAGGCCCGCCATTGAATCTTTCAATCAGTGTCAGAAGAAGCTTGCGATCCATTTGATCGAATCCCTTCTGATCGACTTCAAACGCATCCAGGGCCTGACAGGCAATCTCTCCGTCAATCGTTCCATTGCCTTTTACTTCTGCGTAGTCACGGACACGCTTCAGCAGCCTGTTGGCGATACGCGGCGTACCCCGTGCACGTTTGGCAAGTTCATCGGCACCGTCACCGGCCAGTTTGACCCCCAGGATTGATGCGGACCGCCTGATAATCACGGCAAGCTCCTGCGGCGTGTAGAACTCCAGACGAAAATGCATACCGAAACGGTCGCGCAGCGGAGACGTGAGAGACCCTGCGCGCGTGGTAGCTCCCACCAGAGTAAACTTCGGAATGTCCAGTTTCATGGACCGGGCCGAAGGTCCCTGTCCGATTAAAATATCAATGTGAAAATCCTCCATGGCCGGATAAAGAATCTCTTCCACAACGTGGGAAAGCCGGTGGATTTCATCGATAAACAGCACCTCATGTTCGTGCATGTTCGTCAGAATTGCAGCCAGATCTCCGGGACGCTCAATCACCGGCCCCGAGGTCACCTTGATATCCACCCCGAGCTCTCGGGCAATTATATAGGCCAGTGTGGTCTTCCCCAAACCGGGCGGGCCGTAGAGCAAAACATGGTCAAGCGAATCGCGCCGTTTTCTGGCCGCTTCAATAAAAATCGACAAGTTGCTTTTCACCTTATCCTGGCCGACATAATCGACCAGATTAGGCGGACGCAAACTGATATCCAGCGAGCCTTCATCTTCAGCGCACACCGGATTGATTAAAGGATTTTTTAAATGGGCATCCATAAATCTCTACCTGAAATCCTGCGGCATCAGCCGGCAAGAATTTTTAAAGCTTTTTTCAAGAGCTGATCCATCGGCAGCTCCCCTTCGGCCTCGCGTGCAACTTTATCCAGGGCATCCCTGGCCGCATTGGACTTGTACCCCAGATTCACGAGCGCGGACATTACATCTTCACGGATCATCCCGCTCTGTTTTTTCTGCACATCCATCACAGAAATCTGGTCCTCCGCCATTTTTTTGACGGCTTTTTCCCTGAGTTCCAGAATTAACCGTTCGGCCGTTTTTCTACCGATACCCGGAATAGCAATCAGTTTTGTCAGATTGCCGCCCGAAATCGCTTCGAGCAGTTCTGCAGCGGAAATGCGCGATAGAACATTCATGGCCACTTTCGGACCGACTCCACTGACGGAAATCATCAACTGGAAGAGCTCGCGTTCCTGAAGCGTATAGAAGCCGAACAGGTTGATCGCATCCTCCTTGACGGAGGTGTGAATGTGCAGGGTAACGGGCTGTCCCGCGTCGGGAAGCTCATAGAAAGTCGTAAGCGGAATAAAGACGCGATAACCGACGCCCTGGGTATCCACAACAATATGTGAAATTCCCTTGTATGCGATTTTGCCGGAAAGCAGAGCGATCATCAGAGGGGCTGCTCCTTTTGAAAATTAGCCTGGCAGATCGCTGCAGCCAGGGCGTCTGCCGCATCCGCGGTAGGCAGGGCATCAAGTTTTAAAATGGCTTTTACCATCATCTGAACCTGGCGTTTCTCCGCCCGGCCATAGCCGACAACGGCCTTTTTCACTTCCAGCGGAGAATATTCAAAAACAGGAATCGCTTTTTCGGCACAGGTTAATATCACTACCCCCCTGACCTGGGCCTGCCGGATCAGGCTACGTACATTCTTCCCGTAAAAAATATTTTCCAGTCCGACTGCCTGCGGGTTTGTATCGGCGATAACGGCTCTGAGACTCTGCGAAATATCCATCAGAACCTCAGACAAAAGCGAATTTCTGCGGGGCTTTATTTCACCATGAACAACGTGACGCAGATAATTGCCGCTTTTATCAATCACACCATAGCCGGTAATGTGGCTTCCGGGATCGATTCCTAAAATTCGCAAAATACCTACTTTCGCCGAAGATCGGTTTTGATGGCCCAGCATTGTTACAATCAATGAATGTCATCTCGATCCTCTTGGCCAAGCTCAGGATAAACTCCAGGAGAAATCCAGCATTTCTCAGTCGTCAAAACTCCTTCGAAATGACACAACAGCGTTGACATGGCACTAGCTTAATTTCTCCATGACATCCTCATCGATGTCGAAATTGGAGTAAACATTCTGCACATCATCGTTGTCTTCCAGCTTTTCCATCATTTTCAGCATGGACTCCGCCTTGCCTGCATCCAGTTTAACGGTATTGGAAGGGATCTTGCTGATGGATGCCGACAGATGCTTGATACCCTTGTCGTCAATGGATTTTTTTACGGCCTCAAAAGCCGCCGGTTCAGTGATTACTTCATACTCACTGCCTTCCGTCTTTACATCTTCCGCTCCGGCCTCCAGCACCAGTTCCATGAGTTCATCTTCGCCGATGGCTTTTTTGTCGATCACGATACTGCCTTTTTTCGCGAAAATCCAGGACACGCATCCGTTTTCTCCCAGATTGCCGCCATGTTTCGAGAAAATGTGCCGGATTTCCGCCACGGTCCGGTTTTTATTGTCCGTCATGACATCGACAATGACTGCTGCTCCTCCGGGGCCATAGCCTTCATAGGTCACTTCTTCGTAAGCTGCTGCCCCCTCACCGCCACCGATACCTTTCTTGATTGCCCGTTCAATGTTATCTTTGGGCATGTTTTCTTCCTTGGCCGCCATAACCGCCTGCCGTAACCGGGCATTGCCGTCAATGTCCCCTCCGCCCAGACGCGCCGCCAGGGTAATTTCCTTGATAATTTTTGTGAAAATCTTGCCGCGTTTGGCGTCAATGGCCCCTTTTTTCCTTTTGATAGTGCTCCACTTTGAATGGCCGGACATATTTTTTCACTCCTGGAAAAGATAATCTTGCATATTTTTTTGCCTCATAGCATAAGGCAATAATCTTGTAAAGTTAATTACATTTGCACAGTGAGGTTGGATCTATGAAATCCTATCGAGAAGAATTATGGTTTAACATCCCCGGCAGGAGGGCTTTTATCAATATTACCGGCAAAGTGAATGAAGCTCTGAAGAAAAGCAATATCCAGGAAGGCCTTGCGCTGGTCAATGCCATGCATATCACAGCATCCGTCTTTATCAACGATGATGAACCGGGTCTTCACCAGGATTACGAAGACTGGCTGGAAAAACTTGCACCACACGCTCCAGTGTCCTTCTATCGGCACAACCGCACCGGCGAAGATAATGGCGACGCGCATCTGAAAAGACAGATTATGGGACGCGAAGTGGTTGTCGCGGTGACCGGGGGCAAGCTCGACTTCGGTCCCTGGGAACAGATTTTCTATGGCGAGTTTGACGGCGGCAGAAGCAAAAGAGTGCTTGTGAAAATCATCGGAGAATAGAAAAACAGGTTCAAGGTTCAGGGTGCAAGGTTCAAGGTTTGAGGTTTGTCGCTTTTGATCACGTTGGGCATACCTTCTCCGCCCAGGTAAAAGACAACGAGTTTGACCGGAATTTTCCCCTTGTTGATACCGTTGTGTTTAAGATTGACAACTTCGATAATCGCATCCCCTTTTTTAAACTCGGTTGTTTTTCCACCCTCCATTTCAACAGTCAGCCGTCCGGACAATACATAAGCATAAACCTCCATTGGATGACTGTGCCAACCGGTCTCTTTGCCCGGCGCGATCTCCACATTCATAACGGTTACCCTGGGATGATCCTTATCCAGATAATCAATCGGCTCCCCGTTGCTCATTTTATCCGTGTGGAGAATGACCTTGCCCCGGACCCCCGTATCATAATCACCTGCTCCGCCACTCAAAGGCATTACGAGCAGTATGACTGCCCACAACCACATTCTATTTTTCACCAGCATCACAACACACCTCCTCTAGCGTTACAGATTTATCTCCCGTTTCAATCATAGACGAACAATACATTCATTTTCAAGACAGGATAAAATATAAATGTTCCAAGTAACCCTCTGTTCTTGACTTTCAATTCATTTTGAGCAAAAATACAATAGTTTATTATGGGTTTTTGATGATGCCGATATTCATTGTACCTATTGATAGCGGATCAGAATGTTCAGAAATCAAATTTACTTGCAACAGCAGGAATCGGCTGTAGTTTCAAAATGGAGATAATGCATGAAATTAAAAAAGCCGTCTGAAAAAAAGATCCTGAAAAACGTTTCGACACGGAAAAAATCCAAACCGACAGAAAAAAAATCAGTAACCGACAGCAAAGCGCGTGATGAAATCAAAAATCTGAAGGCGGCTCTGCACGACAGCGAAGAAAACTTTCAAACAATCCTGAATAACATTGAAGACGGTTATTACGAATCAAACCTGGCGGGAAGCATTACTTTTTTCAATGAGTCCCTGTGCCGTATTGCGGGCCGCACCAAAAAAGAAATCATGGGCCTGAACTACCGGCAATATGTCGGTGAGAAAACAGCAAAAGAAATATTTGATGTTTACAACAAAGTTTACACAACCGGCCGGGGCATCAATAATTTCGTGTACGAGCTATACACAAAAAAAGGTGAATTAAAATTTATTGAAACCTCTATTACGTTAAGAAAAGACCGCAAAGGGAATAAAATCGGTTTTCAGGGTATTGTGCGCGACATCACCGACCGAAAAATCGCAGAAGATGCCATGCAAAAGAGAGATGAAAAATACCGCACGATCCTGGAAGACATTGAAGATGAATATTTTGAGCTGGATATGGCCGGCAACTTCACTTTCGTCAACGATTCACTGGTCCGCTATCTCGGATATCCCAAAGAGAACCTGATCGGGATGAACTTTCAGAAATGCTGTGATAAAACATCCGGCCGCAAAATGAAAGAGCTCTTTAAGGAAGTCACCAGGAAAGGAACCCCCTTTAAAAATGTTGAAGTGTCTTTGATCGCCAATGACCGCTCCATACGGTACACAGAGATCTCTGGTGCTCTCATGCGGAGTGACGACGGCAAACCTGCCGGCATCCGTTTAATTTCGCGGGATGTCACCGAGCGGAAAAAGGAAGATGAGCGATACCGCATCTTGATGGAAACTATTGAAGAAGGTTATTTTGAACTTGACCTGAAAGGCAAGGTTACTTTTGTCAATGACGCTCACGCACGAAAACTGGGCTATACGCGTGAGGAAGGTATTGGCATGAGTTTCCGTAGCTACATGAATGAGTCCATGGCAGCAAAGGCCCTGCAAATCTACATGAACATTTACAAGACAGGACAACCCGCCAGGTATGAAATCGAGTACATTAAGAAAAACGGAGATAAACATTACTGTGAGGTTTCCGCGTCCATCATCAATGATGCAAGAGGAAATCCCATTGGTTTCCGGGGCATTTCCCTGGACATCTCCGGACGCAAGCAGATGGAGGCCGATCTTCGTGAAAGAGAAGAAAAATACAAAACCATTCTGGACAGCATTGATAACGGCTATTATGAAGTGGACCTGGCCGGCAACCTGACCTTTTTCAACGACTCCATGTGCCGGATCTGGGGATATTCCAGGAAAGAACTGATGGGAATGAATAACCGGCAGTACACAGACGAAGAAAATGCCAGAAAACTTTTTGAGACGTTCAATAAGGTATACCTCACGGAATTACCCACCAAGGCTTTTGATTGGCAGATTAGAAGGAAAGACGGCAGCATCGCTTTTATTGAAGCTTCCGTGGCCATTCGAAAGGATACGGCGGGCAATAAAATTGGATTCAAGGGTATTGTTCGCGACATCACCGAACGCAAGCATGTGGAGGAACAGCTCAGGCAAAATCAATTTTTTCTGATTAAATCCCAGGAAGTTGCCCAGATCGGCTCTTATCGGGTCGATTCCAGGACGGGTCAATGGATCAGCTCCAGTACCCTCGATAAAATCCTGGGGATTGATGAAAACTATCAGAAAACTGCACGTGGCTGGTACAATATCATCCATCCTGAAGAGCGAGAAGACATCAAACGATTCATGTATGAAACCATTAAGGTTCACAGGAAACAGCTCTTTGATACTGAATTCAGGATTGTCAGGAAAAATGACGGACAGGAACGCTGGGCTCAGGCCAAGGCTGAACTCACGTACGATCAGGACGGCAATGCAATTACCATGATCGGTACGATTCAGGACATCACTGACCGTAAAAGGATGGAAGATGAAATCCTAAAAAGTGAACGCAGATACCGGTCCATTATTGAAAACGCGCAGGAAGGCATCTTTCAGGCTTCGACAGATGCGAAAAGAATGTCTGTAAACAATGCGTTTGCCACCATGCTCGGATACAATTCACCCCAGGACGTCTACGACAGCATCACCAATATCACCAAACAGGTTACCGTGGATCCCGATGAATTTCGGAATGTGCTGGACATTCTCCGCCGGGACGGCAGCATCAAAAGCTACGAAACACAGCTTTACCGCAAGGATAAAAGCCTCATCTGGGTAAGCATGAGCATAACCGCGTTTCGGGACAATACGGGCGAGATGGTTTATCACGGCATCATGGAAGACATCACACCGAAAAAGAAGCTGGAGCAGGAACGCCAGTCCAGTTTGCAAAGCCTGCGCAAGTCACTGGGAGCTACCATCAAAGCCATGTCCGCTACCGTGGAAGCCAGAGATCCATACACAGCCGGACATCAGCGGCGGGTGTCCGATCTGGCCCGCTCCATCGCAACGGAAATGAAGCTTTCACGGGACCAGATTGACTGCATCCGTCTGGCCGGCATGATCCATGACCTGGGAAAGATCTCTGTTCCATCCGAAATCCTCACCAAACCAACCCGTCTTTCCAACCTTGAATTTGAATTGATCAGGACCCATTCAGAAGCAGGGTACAGCATTTTGAAAGATATTGACTTTCCGTGGCCGATTGCCCGGATTGTGCTGGAACACCATGAACGGATAAACGGTTCTGGTTATCCAAACAAACTCAAGGCAGATGAGCTTCTGCTGGAATCAAAGATTATCTCCATTGCCGATGTTGTGGAGGCCATCTCATCCAATCGTCCCTACCGGCCGGCCGTTGGAATCAATGCGGCTCTGGAGGAAATTGAAAAAAACAAGGGGATCCTCTATGACGAAGAAGCTGCCGAAGCCTGCCTCAAGCTATTCCGCGAAAAGCATTACAAGATGCCGGATTAGAAAAACAGGCGCCGGATTATAGGTTATCGTCTATGGGCCGAAGAATAATAATTTCTTCCCTATCGCCTTTAATGTTTTATAAACAAGGCGGCATGACTCAAAGAAATGGCCGGTCTATCCAACAGTTTAAAACCGGACTTTTGCGCCAGGCTAACTGACTTTTCAAATTGAGTCCCGGCAACATGCAGCTTAGGCTCTGCCAGCAGAAATCTGCCGCCTTCATTCGATATGGTGTGCAGTTGGGTAAAGAATTTCTCCTGGTTCGGCACTTCATGGGCCATCCAGAAAGCCAGGATAAAATCTGCAAGAACTTTAACATTCAGATAATCCTCACCTGCCAGCACCGTCCTGATCCGGTCTGACACCCCTGCTTTATGGGCCCGTGCCAGTATGGCATCAAGCATTTTTTCCTGAATATCCACGGCAATAATCCGTCCGCTGTCTCCTACGAGGCGAGCCATCGGAATGGTAAAAAAACCGATGCCGGGGCCCACATCCACAACGGTGTCACCGGGCCGGATGAAGGAATTCATGATTCGATCAGGATCCTGTAAAAACCTGCGGATCCTGTTATCAAAGGTAAAGCAGAGCCAGCGGGGGCAAACATGGTGTTTTCTCACAAACAGGAGATCACCTATTTTGCTCATGATGTTTTCCTTTGGAGCCATAAGCTGCAGGCCATCTTCAATGACCTGTTTTGCTTGCCACGTCCGTCAATCATCATCATGGGGGCTACCCGCAACCGTATTCGCTGTTCAGGCAACGGTCAGTCCCTTGCCCCGCAGATAATCTTTCACGTCCCTGATCTTGAGAATCCGGAAATGAAAAACCGAAGCGGCCAGCAAAACACAGGCTCCTCCTTCGACCACCGCTTCGTAGAAATCTTCCAGTTTCCCCGCACCGCCTGACGCAACCACTGGCAGTGTCACAGCGGAAGAAATTGCCCTGGTAAAGGGAATATCATAACCAGCCTTCGTTCCGTCACCGTCCATACTGGTTGGCAGAATCACACCGGCACCCATTTCCTGACAGGTTTTCGCCCAGGCCACCGCATCTTTGGCGATGGGCAACGTACCGCCGGAGACCACCAGCTCAAATCCTGAAGCCATGGCCTCATTTCTTTTCGCGTCAATTGCAACCGTGATTTTATCCGACCCGAATGTCTTCGACGCTTCGCGAATCAGGCCGGGATTTTTCACCGCGGCGCTGTTCATGGAGACCTTGCTTGCCCCGGCACCCAGAACCATTTCAATATCCTCAATCGAGGAAATGCCGCCGCCGACTGTCAGCGGAATGCTGATCACCGCCGAAACCTTCCTGACCCATTCCAGACGTGTTTTACGGTTTTCGAGCGTTGCCGCAATATCCAGCATGGCCAGCTCATCCGCACCTTCGGCCTGATAGAAGGCGGCATTTTCCACAGGATCACCCGCTTCTTTAATATCAACAAAATGAACACCCTTCACCACCCGGCCGTTTTTCATATCCAGACAGGGCATGATTTTTATTGGTTCCATTTGAATCTCCTTTCAGAATAAAATATCATTTAACTTGTTTTTCTAAACTGACCCCGATTTTTAAACTGAAGTTGCCAATTTTACAACCAAAATGTTTAAAATCTGCAATAAAGGCTGCCATCTTGCTCTTTTTTTAATGCTTGAAACCAAAATCAATATCGTTTAAATCATTTTTCATCTAATTCCGTCATTAAAAAAGGAGCCTTCATGATCAAGATCAAAGAAATTAAAGCAGGCAATATGAATGTAAATAAATTTATTGACGACAAGGTCCGGGCCATACAACAGGCCGTGGGTGATGGCCTGGCTGTCAACGCCCTGTCCGGGGGCGTTGACTCCTGCGTTGTCACCGCTCTGGGACACAGAGCACTCGGCAACCGTCTTAAAACCTACATGATTGACAACGGCATCATGCGGGAGAATGAACCGGCCAAAGTGGCTGCCGCCTTTAAAAAACTGGGAATCAAGGTTGAAGTTGTGGAGGCCTCAAAGGCTTTTTTCTCTGCTCTCAGAGGGATCACCGACCCCGAAGAAAAAAGAGAAGCCATCACGCAAACTTTTTATAAAAATGTTTTCGGCAAACTCGTGGTGAAAAGCAAGGCAAAATACCTGCTGCAGGGCACCATCCTGACGGATGTGGACGAAACTGTCGCCGGAATTAAAAGACAGCATAACGTCTTTGAACAACTGGGCATTGATCCCCAAAAAGCCTTTGGCTATAAAATTCTGGAACCTCTCATTGAGCTGCGCAAGGATGGCGTACGCAAGGTTGGAGCAGGGCTGGGCCTGCCGGCCGTCATGTTCGACCGGATCCCCTTTCCGGGACCGGCGCTGGCCGCACGCGTGATCGGCGAAGTAACACCCGCCAGGATCGCGCTGGTCAGAAAAGCAACCGCCATCACCGAAGCCGCCTTAAAAGATGTAAAGGCTTTTCAGTATCTGGCCATTCTGCATGAAGACCGGGTAACCGGCATGCGAAACAACAAAAGGGTCTTCGGAAACCAGATTGAAATCCGCTGCTGGGACAGCAAGGACGCGCGAACGGCAAGTCCGACCCGTCTTCCTTTTGATGTCCTTGAAAAAATCGCCGCGAAGATCACCAGGGAAATCCCTGAAGTTGTGAGCGTCACCTACAACATCACATCAAAACCGACGTCCACCATCGAAGTGGTTTAAGACAAAAGGGTCATTTCGGGGATTTTCCTGAAACCGGGAAATTCCCGCCGTGACGGGAGATATCGGATCATGGAGAGAAAGCCGCAGGAAGGTCCTTTACAGGGCGTTCGTATTCTTGATCTCACCCGCCTTTATCCCGGGCCGTTGGGTACGATGATGCTTGCTGATATGGGAGCGGATGTCATCAAGATTGAGTACGTGAACGCTCCTGACTACATGCGTTTTTATCCTCCCTATATCAAGTCCGAATCTGCGGGCTTTATCGCCGTCAACAGGTCCAAGCGCAGCCTGGCCTTAAATCTTAAAACCCCGAAAGGGGTCGGCATTTTCTTGTCTCTTGTCAAAACTGCGGATATTGTCATTGAGCAATTCCGGCCGGGTGTGCTCGATGAGATGGGCATCGGATATAATCAGGCCAGACAAGTTAAAGAAGACATCATCTATGTTTCCATCACCGGATATGGCCAGTATGGCCCTTACGCGAAAGACGCCGGACACGACATCAATTATATCGGCTACGCCGGCATCCTTTCATCGGCCGGCAGCAGGGAAACCGGCCCCCTTCTCCCCGGACCGCAGCTTGCAGATGTGGCGGGAGGCGCATACATGTCTATGATTGCGTGTCTGTGCGCCCTCTGGGCAAGAGAAAAAACAGGCAAGGGCCAGCTTGTTGATGTATCAATGCTCGATTGCGTTCTGCCGCTGATAACCCTGCAAATGGCACATTATCAGGCCACTGCAATGAATTTAGCGCCGGGGGAATTGCCGCTTTCGGGGGGATTGGCCTGTTACGGTGTCTATTCATGCGCCGACGGAAAATACATTGCCATGGGCATCCTGGAAAGCAAGTTCTGGAAGATTTTTTGTGAAATGGCAGGCCACAATGAATGGATTGAAAAGCACCTGGTCATGGGAGAAGAAGCTGAAACTATGCGCAGGGAGATCGCAGCTCTTTTCCGGACAAAGACAAGGGATGAGTGGGCCGCTGCCGCAAAAAAGCTGGACATCTGCATTACCCCTGTTCTGGAGCTTTCAGAAGTTGAAAAAGACCCGCATCTTCAGGCACGGCAAATGGTTTGCGAGCAGGCGCATCCGGTCTGCGGCGGAATCAAGGAAATCGGTGTACCGCTCAAATTTTCTGAAACCCGGCCCCGACCCTGTGGACCATCTCCCACACTGGGCCAAGACACCCTATCCATTCTGGAAGAAATCGGCTACGCCCACGAAGAAATTGAAGCGCTTTCAAAAGAAGGTATAATTTTAATTTCCAGTTAAGCCCACCCTTTAACCCATCACAGCACCGCCATCCACATTAATGGCCTGACCGGTAATATTGCGAGCTCGCTCCGAGGCCAGATAGGCCACCATATCGGCGATGTCTTCGGGCGGTTGAGGGCGTCGCAAAGGCGTCACCGCTTTGACTCGAGCTTCGAATATCTCCTGCAGACTTTTATCCGCCAGAGCCGGCTGTGTGTCCTTGAGTGCCTGCGCCAGCTTTTCCCATCCCGGGGTATAAACATATCCCGGACAAACGGCATTGACCGTGATATTGTAGCGCGCCAGTTCCCTGGCCAATACCTGTGTAAATCCAATGACGCCGAACTTGGACGCGCAGTATGGACCTAAAAGCGGCTCTCCTGACTTTCCGGCAATGGAGGAAATATTGATTATCCGCCCCTGCTTTCTTGAAATCATTGCATTAGCCACAGCACGGCAACTGAGATAGACGCTTCTCAGGTTCATCTCAACCGTTTTATCCCATTGGTCAACCTGTGACTGGACGATCACAGCAATTCCCGTCCCCCCACCCACATTGTTGACCAGAATATCAATGACCCCGTAGGCACTGATTGTCTTTTGAACCATGGCATCTGCATCTTCCGGTTTTGTCGCGTCGCATGACACGGCCAAACCGTCTCCGCCGTTGCCTTTAATTTCGTCAATAGCATTTCGAGCGGCTTCTGCATTCAAGTCAGCCACGACCACTGTTGCACCCTCATCGGCCAGACGCATGGCAATGGCTTTACCGATGCCGCCTCCCCCGCCTGTTACGATTGCAACCTTATCTTTAATTTTCAGGTCCATAAATTCTCAGTCCCTCCAGATTATTGTGCTTTTCGTCCAACAGGTTGAAACTTCACACCGGATAACCCCGAACGCCTGTCCTTTTTATTTTTTTCTATTCACAGACGGCGGTCTTTCAAAGCGGTCCAAAAGCATATCCAGAGTCTTCTGCAGACCCTGACGGTCAATGATTTTCCTGTCTTCCTTGATTTGTTCCTCCATGGCCAACTGGACCACGCCGCGAATCACCCAGGTCATGTGCCCCGAGTTTCCCGGCTGAAATTCCCCGGAGGCAATCCCTTCTTCAATAATCTTCTTAATCGCTGCGTGAAATTTCGCATGGTAGGATATGAAATCACAATAGGGCGCGCCCTGAGAAGGGCCATAGTAGATGGTGAACATCAGCCGGAAAAAATCCCTGTCATTTGCGACGTGAAGAAAAATTTTATCAACAAGATCTTTCAGCCTGTCTTTGGCGCTGGAGGATGTATGCATGTGTGATTCCAACGCCTGATCGATCCGGGTGCAATGGGTTTGCATCAACTCCATATAGAGACCTTCCTTGTTCCCGAAGTAATAATAGAGAGAGGGCGCCGTAATTCCCGAGGCATCAACAATATCACGCACTGTAGCGGCGGCATATCCCTTGTGGGCAAATAACTTGAGAGCTACGTCAAGTATCTGCTGACGGGAATCGGATTCCAGATTTCTTTTCTTTGTCTTACCCTTTTTCATGGTCATTTTTTAATCCTTGACTTACATCTTTGAGTGGCTTATCTAACAATTGTTAGATAGTTTTTCAAGATTACTATATTGGCAAGATGTTTGTTTTGTCAATCCTAATAAGGAAATAAATATGGAAATAAGAACCAATATTTACTATTGTTATATTTTATGAAAGGTCCTTCCCAAAAGTGGAAAGGGCCGGTGTGATCAATATTGAAAATATTCAGGAGTATCCTTCACATGAAAACATTCCAAGATAACGAAGACGCGTCAAAATCCAAAACGGCCCAAACCGGGCAAGAAGATAATAAACCGATACGCCCTGACCTTGCTGAGGTCATCCGCAGGCTCTCCTTTGGACTGGATGAAAATCGTCCCGAGGCAGTGGCAAAAAGACACCAGAAGAACCAGCGCATGGCGCGCGCCAACGTTGAAGCCCTGTGTGATCCCGACTGTTTCATTGAATACGGGGCTCTGGCCATTGCAGCGCAGCGCGGGCGACGATCTGTGGATGATCTCATCAGCAAAACACCGGCCGACGGACTTATCGCCGGTGTCGGATCCGTCAACGGTTCATTATTCAGCGAAGACAGGGCCCGTTGTATGGTGATGTCCTATGACTACACGGTCCTGGCCGGGACACAGGGATTTTTCAATCACAAGAAAATGGATCGGATGCTGCATCTGGCCCATGAACAGCGCCTGCCTCTCGTTTTCTTCGCGGAAGGCGGCGGCGGAAGGCCCGGTGATGTTGATGCTCAGGGTGTCATGGTGGCGGGACTGGACTTATCAACGTTTGGCGCATTTGCCAGACTAAGCGGGTCCGTGCCGATGGTCGGTGTTGTGTCAGGATATTGCTTTGCCGGAAATGCCGCGCTTTTGGGCTGCTGCGACGTGATTATCGCCACGGCGAATTCCAGCATTGGTATGGGCGGTCCGGTCATGATCGAAGGCGGCGGACTGGGTGTTTTCAAACCCGAAGATGTCGGGCCAATGAACATACAGACACAAAACGGCGTGGTGGATATTGAAGCAGCAGACGATGCGGAAGCCGTTTTGCTGGCCAAAAAGTATCTTTCCTATTTTCAGGGATCAACAACGTCATGGGTTGCAGGCGATCAGCTCAAACTGCGCAGCCTGATTCCGGAGAGCCGCAAACGGGCCTACAATGTCCGGACCGTTATCAAAGCAATTGCGGATACAGACTCGTTTCTGGAGATCAGGCCGAAATTCGGCCCCAGCATGGTCACGGGGTTCCTGCGCATCGAAGGCCGGCCATTTGGCGTCATCGCCAATAACTCCATGCACATGGCCGGCGCAATTGAAGCCGAGGGTGCGGACAAAGTCGCCCGCTTAATGCAGATTTGCAACGCCCATGGACTACCGATTTTATCATTATGCGACACACCGGGCTTCATGGTCGGCCCGGAAATTGAAAAGCGCGCGCAGGTGAGACATGTCTGCCGAATGTTTGTCATCGGTTCCCACCTCACGGTTCCCTATTTCACTATTGTACTGCGCAGGGGATACGGCCTGGGTGCGATGGCCATGGCCAGAGGGGGCTTCCATGAATCTTTCTTCACGGCGGCCTGGCCCACCGGAGAATTCGGAGGAATGGGTCTGGAAGGGGCTGTAAAGGCAGGATTCAAAAAAGAACTCGCTGCTATCGAAGATCCCCAAAAACGGGAAGAATTCTATGAGTTCCTTGTCGCCCAGCTCTACGAAAGAGGTAAAGCCATTAACATGGCCTCCTATCTGGAAATTGACGCCGTAATTGATCCGGCAGACACCCGCAGGTGGATTATGCAGGGGCTGAAATCCGTGCCTGCACGGAAATCCGGCGATGCCTGCCATTCTTTCATTGATCCATGGTAAAGATAAAAGCACACGTAATATCAATATGTTAAGATCAGATCAGATGAACGGATAAAAATATTGATCAGATAGCTAAATTTCATTGACAAACAGACATAATTTATCTATAAAGCCCAGTCTTAACATGAATCGAGGATAAGTATATGTACGCAATCATAAAAACAGGGGCAAAACAACACAAGGTCAGTGAAGGCGACGTCCTGCTGGTTGAAAAACTGACGGGCGAAAAGGGAACCGAAGTTGTTTTTGACGAAGTTCTGATGGTCTCTGACGATAACCATGTAAAAATCGGAAAGCCTTTTGTGGAAGGCGCAAAAGTGGTCGGCGAGGTTGTAACCCAGACAAAAGGTCCCAAATTGATTATCGGCAAAATGAAGCGCCGCAAGGGATTCCGGAAAAAGACCGGCCATCGTCAGGAATTGACCAGCATGAAAATAAAGCAGATTTTGATATAGGCGGAGGACATCATGGCACATAAAAAAGGTCAGGGAAGCTCCCGCAACGGTAGAGACTCCAACGCGCAGCGACGCGGCGTCAAAGTATATGGCGGTGAAAAAATTCACGCGGGCTCCATTATCGTGCGGCAGGTAGGAACCAAGATTCATCCGGGCAACAACGTTGGTCTGGGAAAAGACTATACGCTTTTCGCACTCATTAACGGCGTTGTAAAATATGAACGACTGGACAAAACCCGCAAAAAAGTCAGCGTATACGCGGCATAAAACAGACGGTTGCATACAGAATTTTAAGGCGCTTATCTATTGAGCGCCTTTTTATTTTTTGTGTAAATTTCATCTCCATGGTTTGACTTTATTGTCAGCTGCGTTGCCTCCCTCAATGTATCTATATAAACTTCCGCAGAGGCAACTTGCTGCCACCGCTTCATACTTTATATAGAAAATTTATGACATCTGTCATATATATTGAAGGAAAAAGGCTTTCTCCTGATGAAGTTTGTTGACGAAGCAAAGATATATGTGAGGGGTGGACACGGCGGAGCAGGCTGCGTAAGTTTCCGGCGGGAAAAGTTTGTTCCCAAAGGCGGACCCGACGGCGGAGACGGCGGCAAGGGCGGTGATGTCATTATCCGTGCAGACAGAAGCCACCATACCCTGTTGGATTTGAAATACCAGCAGCATCAGTTTGCCAAAAACGGCGGGCATGGCTCCGGCAACAACAGAACCGGGCGCAGCGCGGAAGACCTGATCGTAATTGTTCCTCCGGGAACCATCGTCAAAGACTTTGAAACCGGAGAAATTCTGGCCGACCTGGCCGAACCCGGACAAATCTTCGTAGCAGCCAAAGGCGGCATCGGCGGAAAAGGCAACGCTCACTTCAAAACGTCCACACATCAGACCCCCCGCTTCGCGCAGGAGGGCATGGATGGCGAGGAACGGCAACTGACGATGGTACTCAAACTGCTGGCTGACGTCGGCCTGATCGGTTTTCCCAATGTGGGAAAATCCACGTTCATCTCACGTGTCTCGGCCGCCCGGCCCAAAATTGCCGATTATCCCTTCACAACACTCACACCGCACCTGGGTGTTGTGAAATACAAAGACAGCCGAAGCTTCGTTGTGGCGGATATTCCCGGACTGATTGCCGGGGCGCATGAAGGCCTGGGAATGGGAATCCAGTTTCTGAAGCATGTGGAACGCACAGCCATCCTGCTTCATCTGATTGACATTTCCGAAGAACCGAATACGGATGCCTGGAAAAATTTTACCGCCATTAACCGGGAACTGAAAAGCTATAATCCGCAATTGCTCAAAAAAGTCCAGATTGCCGCGCTCAATAAAATCGATCTGCCCGCCGTACGGGAAAAAGCCAAAAAAACCGTTGCGCAATTCGCGAAAAAAGGGATAATGCTATATCCGTTTTCCGCCGCAACGGGTGAAGGTTTGCAGGACATTTTAAAAAAGATTGTAACCCTCTTAAACCATACTGAACCTGATGAACCATGAACGATATTCGCCTTACAACGATCGCATCCGTCAAGAAAATCCTTATCAAAATCGGCTCCGCGGTTCTTACCGGCGCAGACGGTCTGGATTTGAAAATCATTGACGCCCTGACACAGGAAATGTGCGATCTGACCCGTCGCGGCTTCTCGATTGTTCTGGTAACATCGGGCGCCATCGCTTCGGGCAAACACCGCCTGAACATTACAGACAAACTCAAAAGCATCCCTGAAAAGCAGGCCGCGGCGGCTGTCGGACAGGGCAGGCTCATGCGTGTCTATTCCAAAGCGTTTGAAAAAAACAATCTTCATGTTGCGCAGATCCTGCTGACCCTGTCGGATTTGACCGACCGGCAGAGATACCTTAATATCCGCAATACCCTCTCCACGCTGATGGACTGGCATGTAACGCCAATCATCAACGAAAACGACTCTGTCGCTGTCGATGAAATCAAATTCGGCGACAATGACAATCTTGCAGCGATGATCGCCAACGTCATCGAGGCGGACCTATTCATCAACCTGACGGCAACCGATGGTCTTTACGACTGCAATCCGTCGCTTTCCAAAAAAGCAAAACTGATCCGTCTTGTTCGCGAGATCACCGATGAAATCGAGGCGGCCGCCACGTCGGAGACCTCCTCCGTCGGCACAGGAGGCATGAAAAGCAAAATTCTGGCGGCCCGGAAGGTCACGTCTATCGGCATCCCCTGCATTATCGCACCGGGCAAAAAGAAAAAAGTGCTTTCGGACATCATGGCGGGAAACGAAACAGGCACACTGTTTCTGCCGCAGGCTTCTCATCTCAACAGCAAAAAATACTGGATCGCCTTCACCCTGCGGCCCAGAGGACGGCTGATCATCGATGACGGCGCGAAAAAAGCCATCCTGGACAAAGGCAAGAGCCTTCTGCCTTCGGGGATTACCGCCGTGGAAGGAGAATTTACCACGGGCGACCCGGTCAACTGCGTTGACAGAGAAGGCAATCTCCTGGGCAAAGGGCTTGTCAATTACTCCTCGGACGACATCCATCGCATTCTCGGCTTGAAAACGTCACAGATTTTCTCCGCTCTGGGCCACAAAGATTATGATGAAGTGATTCATCGCGACAATCTGGTGATCACCTTAGACACGAAGAAAAGCAAATACTGAACAGTTCAGGCAGTATTGGATCGGCTTAACCGGCGCTTCAGGGCGCCTGAAATCAAGGAGGGCAACCATGATACCATTTATCGTTCTTGTCGTTATTCTCGCTGTCGTCGCATTTTACTTCGTCGGGATCTATAATAAACTGATTGCGCTTCGCAATCTTTATCTAAATGCCTACACCCAGATCGACATCCAGTTAAAACGCCGGTACGATCTGATTCCCAACCTGGTGGAAGCCGCCAAGGGTTATCTGGCGCATGAACGCGGCACACTGGAGGCTGTAATCAAGGCGCGAAACACGGCTTTTGACGCCAGCAAGGCTGCCGCCGCTTCTCCCGGAAACGCTGCGGCCATGTCGGGCCTGAATCAGGCGGAAGGCGCTCTTTCCGGTCTGCTTTCCAAGCTGATTGCGGTTGTGGAATCTTACCCCGATTTAAAAGCCAACAAAACCATCAGCGACCTGATGGAAGAACTGACCTCTACGGAAAACAAAATCAGCTTCGCGCGCCAGGCTTATAATGACGCCGTCACTGCCTACAACACAAGCCGGGAACAATTCCCCGACAACGTGATATCCTCCACATTCAATTTTAAAACGGCCGCCCTGCTCGAAGCCGTGGAAAAAGCCGAAGAGAGATCCGTGCCGAAAGTGTCTTTTAGCTGAAGTTTTTCAGGACAACACGATGGTTTAATCCATGACCGCTAATCGTTCGACCAATTTCTTCGCCAGACAGCGCGATGCCCGCAGGAGCTGCCGGAACCAGCTTATTCTGTTTGCTTTGGCGGTATTCATTATCGTCCTGGTCACCACCATGGCCATCCGTCTTGCCTGGTATCTGTATATCATCACCCAGGCCCACACGCTGATCAACTACGAAGAAGCTCAAAGATACCAGCAAAAACTGGCCAATTTCATATTTTTTGACCCGGCGTTTTTTATTTTTATGTCGATGGCCATTGTCGTTGTCATCCTCGCAGCCAATCTGATTAAAATGAGCACCCTGCAAAAAGGCGGCGGCGCTGTGGCTGAAATGCTGGGCGGGCGGGCAATCAGCACCGCAACAGCCGATCAGGCCGAGAGGCGCCTGATGAATGTTGTGGAAGAAATGGCCATCGCGTCAGGCATTCCTGTCCCGCAGGTCTACGTGATTGATTCGGAAAATAACATCAACGCGTTTGCGGCAGGGCTGGAGATCGCTGATTCGGCCGTGGCTGTAACGAAGGGAACCCTGAATAAACTAACCCGTGATGAGCTACAGGGGGTGATCGGCCACGAGTTCAGCCACATTTTAAACGGAGACGCCCGGCTCAACGTGCAACTGATCGGCATCCTTTTCGGCATCATGTTCATGGGCATCATCGGTCGGCAGATTCTCTCAAAGGGGCGCTTCAGCGCCAGAATGGGTTTGCCGGTGATAGTAGCAGGAGGCTGCCTGATGGTCATCGGTTATCTTGGCAGTTTTATGGGAAGACTGATGCAGTGCGCCGTGTCGAGACAAAAGGAATTCCTGGCGGACGCGTCCGCCGTTCAATTCACGCGCAATCCCCTGGGTCTGGCAGGGGCCCTGAAAAAAATCGGGGGGGCCACTTTCGGTTCGCAAATCAACTCTCCCGCCGCCAGGCAGGCCAGTCATTTGTTTTTCGGCGAGAGTCATCCTAATAGACTGTTTGCGTTTCTCGCAACGCACCCTCCGCTTGCCGAACGAATCCAGCTTCTGGATCCCTCCTTTGACGGAAACTTCCCCAAAATGGAAGAAGACGCATCAAAGGCAAAAACACAATATTCTACACCCTTTTGGGGGACGTCACACGCGGGAAAGACACTCCACGTGCCGGCCGGATCACCGCTTCTGTCCATTCTACCCGCGGAAGTGATCCATCATGTCGGTAATCCTTCCAAAGAAAATATCGAGCAGAGCCGGACATTTCTTGATTCCATACCGGAAGAAATTGCCGAAACGGTCAAAAGCCCGCAGGGGGCCGCCAGCGTCATCTATGCCCTACTGATGGATCATGACGCCGTGCTGCGCAGTTCGCAATTGCCTGCTTTGGAAAGGGCGATGATCGTAAGAGGCCAGACGGATAACATTCTGAAAATAGCCGGACAATTGTCAGGTCTTAAGCAGAATCTCCGACTGCCTCTGATCGAGCTGGCCATGCCGGCGCTCAAAGGCCTGACCAGCATGGAAAAAAGAAATTTCCTGCTGGTTCTTCATTCCTGTATAAACATTGACGGGCGTGTCAGCCTCTTTGAATTATCCGTTTTGTGGATTCTCGAGAAATATCTGAACCCTGCCGAAGAGCTGTTTCGAAGCGTCAAAATCTTTTCCTTTTCCGGGATCGGCCTGGACGTTGTTGTTTTGCTGCAGGCACTGGCCTGCACCGGACATACCGCCGACAAAGCAAAGGCCCAGGAAGCCTTTCACGCAGGAATTGCCAGGATTCCGGAACTGGCGGCACGGAAACCCGTTTTTGCTTTTGAGGAAATTGCGTCCTATGCAAGGGTAAATCAAACGCTGAACCGTTTGATCGATGCCTCTTTCAAAATCAGGGAAACAGTCATCGATGCCTGCGCCCACTGTGCTTTCTCTGATCAGGACGTGACCATTGAGGAAAGAGAGCTCCTGCGGATCATTGCGCTCGCCCTGCAATGTCCACTGCCGCCGTTTGTGGAAACCCCTTCAGAAAAAGATGCCGCCTAATCCCCATCCGGATCATCACGCTTTCATCGGGGATGGCATTTCACGAACAAATCTTATTGTGATTGCCAAGTTTTCCAGGCTGTGTTAAAGCCCTGTCATGTCCATCTGGAAAAAGAAAAACAGGATCCTTATAACCTGTCCGAAAGGGGTTGCGCCATACCTGAAGTCGGAAATTGAGACGCTCGGTTTCCCGGTTGTAAATGAAATCGACACCGCCGTTTCAACGGAAGGGACCCTGGAAGATACGATGCTGCTCAACCTTCATTTGCGCACGGCCCAGCGCGTCCTTTATCAGCTGCAAATCTTCAAGGTAATTTCTCCGGGAGCGCTGTATGAACGCATCAACGCCATTCCCTGGGAAACGCTTCTGTATGACTCCGGACCGAACGCCTATGTCTGTGTCACCTCCACCGTCGATCATCCGCTGATCACCGATTCACGGTTTGCCAATGTCAAAGCCAAAGACGCGATTGTCGACCGGATCCGGGACAAAAGCGGCATCCGCCCTGATTCGGGGCCGGAAAAAGACAAGGCCGTCGTCCACATTTACTGGCGCAATGATCAGGCAATGGTTTATATCGACACCTCGGGTGATCGTCTTTCGCGCAGGGGATATCGCAAGATTCCGCTTGCCGCTCCAATGCAGGAAACCCTGGCCGCTTCCCTGATTCTGGCTACTGGATGGCAGGGCAGGACACCCTTCGTTAACCCGATGTGCGGCAGCGGTACCCTGGCTATCGAAGCGGCAATGATCGCCCTTCATCGCGCTCCAGGATTGGGACGAAACAATTACGGGTTCATGTACATAAAAGATTTTCCTTATGCACTCTGGCAGCAGTTTCGCAAAACAGCGCGCGACAAAGCCTCAAAACAATTATCATCAAAGATTATCGCCACGGATATTGATGCGGCAGCCGTGCATGCGGCACGCCTGAATGCCAAAACGGCGGGTGTGGACCACCTGATCGAATTTACAACCTGTCCGTTTGAAGAAACACCGACACCGGGGGGAGGCGGCATCATCCTCATGAATCCCCCTTACGGCGAACGCATGGAGCCTTTAAAAATCAGGAAACCGCAGGCGGGACGCAGAAAAGAAATTGGACCGGGGCAAAAGATCATTATCCGAAAAGCTGCTGATCAGGTTGACCCGACCTCTTTTCCCTCCGCTTTGCAGCGACTGGAATTGCTTTACGAGGGTTGCGGAAACTGGTTTAAAAGCATCAACCGGGGCTACCGTGGATATATTTTCACCGGCAATCTGGAGATGATAAAGAAGGTGGGGCTGCGCACGAAAAGAAGGATACCCTTTTACAACGGTGAAATCGAGTGCCGCCTGCTTGAATACGAACTCTACTCCGGGAGCAAAAAACACTCCGATCAGGAAGAAAAGTCCGACCTTCCAGCCGTGCGCGGCTAGATGGATTTCCTTTTCGCCTCTTTCTTCCTTGCCTTGGCCATGGCCTTCAGTAATTTCTTATCCGGGACTTCCACATCAACAACCGGTTTGGAGGGCAGCAACGCGTCAGATAGTTCCACAGGCGGTTTGGATGGGAGATCTGACGCAGCGGTCTCAATGGACCCAACGTCGCTCGTTTTTAGCTGATCGTCCGTCAGAACGTCTCGTTTTGCGCGGCGAAGGCGAACCTTCGCGATGATGGCCTCGGCCAGCATTCTGCCGAACTGGCCGATAAATCCGGCAACAAGAACCAGAACCACCCATTTAAGCACCGACCATGTGCTGATATACTCAAGCATGTCCGTCATGTTTCAATTCCTGTTTTTTTAAACAGGCCGCAAAGCCTCATTTTTATTTTATACAGGAAAAACATCCCGGATGACAAGGGCTATTATCTGTTGTTGAGAAAATGAATCCCTCTCACGAGGGACGGGCGCTAAGACTCCGTAGCTTGCTGCAATATCATAACGTTCATTTCATGACTTATCAGCATACTGCGAGGTGGTTGATTTCAATAACGGGTCGTGCTACAAAATACCGGAACTCTGCATGAACAATCCCACAAAGGAGTCCAGACATCATGAAAATTATCCGTTTTGCCTCCGCCAACAAAGAAATCTTCTACGGCGTCTTTTCGCCGGACCAGCCTGATTTTGCGAAAATCATTGAAGGGAATATTCCGGGTAATTATAAAATCACTTCCCGGGAAGAGAAAATCAGCCAATGGCTTCCACCCATTATCCCTTTGAATATACTTGCACTGGGCATCAATTATAAAAAACACGGCGATGAAACCGCCATGTCCTGTCCGGATCAACCGATTTTGTTCATCAAGGCAACCAGCAGCATCACCGGACACAACCATCCTGTTGTGCTTCCTGCAACGGGGCCGGACATGGTTGATTACGAAGCGGAACTGGCGGTTGTGGTCGGCAAGTCCGCAAAAAACATAAAGCCTGACCAGGCCATGGATCACATTTTTGGTTATAGCTGCGCCAATGACGTCAGCGCACGGGACTGGCAATTTGACAAACAGAAGGGGCAATGGGCCAGGGGAAAGAGCTTTGACACCTTCTGCCCGCTTGGCCCCTGGATTGTAACCAAAGACGAAATTGACAATCCCAATAATCTGGCGATCCGCGCTATTCTCAATGGACGTACGGTTCAGGATGCCAGAACATCGGAAATGATTTTCAACATCCAGACTATTGTCAGCAACCTGAGCTGTGCGATGACCCTGCTTCCGGGGACGGTTATTCTAACAGGCACACCGGAAGGCGTCGGATTCACCCGCCAGCCGCCGTTGTATCTTCAGGAAGGAGATGTGATAAGCGTTGAGATTGAAAATATCGGGATCCTGACCAACCAGGTTATCAAAGAATCATGATCATCATTAACACAAAGCTTATTCCAATGAAAAAAATCGATGCAATCAATTTGTTCGGAATTTTGATTGTCCCCAAAGGCCTGAAAATTAATCGGCAAACCGTGATTCATGAGGCCATCCACACCGCGCAAATGAAAGAAATGCTCTATATTTTCTTTTATTTGTGGTATTTTTTTGAATGGTTGATTCGTCTGTTCTGCAAAGGAAATGCTTATCGCAACATTTCTCTCGAAAAAGAGGCCTATCATCATGATCACGACCGATCCTACCTGAAAAATCGAAAGCACTATAATTGGCTAAGGTTTTTATAAGCGGGTTCAACGGTTATTTAAATACATGGTTCAGGAGAATACGGTAAAAATGCAATCCATCTGGAATTCAAAAGGGGAAAAATTACACACAAGGAATATTGAAGTATCAACATACGAATGTGACGGGCAGCGGATTATCGTAGAAGGCTGCCTGAAGGATGACCGTTTTCAGGACTCGCATACCTTAACGGGAGAAATTTTTCCGCGGGGTGTGATTCATCATATGTGCATTCGCCTGCTGGTCAACTGTTCCAATTTTGTTATTGAGGACATTGACGTTGATCTGGTCTCAGTTCCTCGGGAAGTATGCCGGGAAACGATCGATTGCCTTGCCCCTATTAAGGGCTTGACGATTACACGAGGGTTCACGTCAAAAGTAAAAAAAATAGCCGGAGGCAGCAAAGGCTGCACCCATTTAATGGAGCTACTCACGGCCATGGCGCCAGCTGCTGTCCAGGGATTTGCCGCACATCAATCACAAAAACCGTCAGGTGTCGATGCTGATCAGGCCAAGATGTTTCTGAAATATCTGATCAACACCTGCCACGCTTGGCGCGAGGACGGCCCTTTCGTGGCAATGAATAAAAAATTAGCAGGCATGAAATAGACAATCTATGACAAAAAACATATGCAACCGGGATTTTTCAGGACCTGGCATGGAGTTATGCATACAACATGTTTTGCTTCCTCTATGCCAGGTCCTGGTACCGCCGTCATGAAATGACAATCGACAGGGTCGCTTTGACTTCTTTTGTGGTTGAAGTCGCCGGGAAATTCCATTTTTTCATATGGTCGATCATACACTTTCGGAATCCCGCACTGGCAATGTTGCCGGAAAGAATCTCCACCTTTTTCACTGTACCGTCAGGATTGACGATGAAACGGAGTTTTATCGTTCCAGCTGTTTTGAGACCGGCCAGGCATTTCCGGATGTCACCTGTCTGCGACCGTAAAACATTGGAAATGACATCACTTGTCAAACCTTTTTCGGACTCAACATCGGCAAAGCTGATCTTTTGCGCTTCATCTTTTTTAACAGAAACCTCCGCTTCCTGCACCGCCAGCTTATCTTCTTTCACCCGGCTTTGCATCTTCATTCCCATCCCCAAGGCTCTATGTGCAACCGGTGCCGCCGGGTAAGGCCCGGGAGAACCGACCGCGGAATCCGAAACTCCCTCGGGCAAAGGCAATGGCTGTTTTACTGTGGTCCATTTTCCATTGACATTGCGCACCTGGTTATCCACGGCAACAAAAGATGTGTAAGCCGTCAATAGATCATAATTCAGGCCCAGTTCAGTGATTTCCTGGATACGCTTATCATCGCTGCGGAGTCTGTTGTAATCTGACAGCAGCATGATGCGGTGACGTGCCCAGAGGTATTTCAAGGCGGCATTTTCCCCGGATGCTTTGTAATTTACCACCTTCACCGATTCTGTATATTTGCCTTCTCCTGCCACGCCGCTTACCCTAATCGTACCCCCGGCATTGCCGCGCCATTTACCAAAAACCAGCACCGGCCGTTCGGCCAGAACATCGGGAACAGACAACGGCTCTACATCATAAGTATTGAAACCGCTGAAACTGACCTTGACCTGTGTCAGGACAGGGGACTGGATCATTTTACGGAAGCGCTGGGCCTGATCCTGCGCGGCATCCGGCCTGGTGATAATGAAAGGTTCACCCATGCCGACATGCGCCATCCCTTCAATCAGATGACGGTTGACGCTGGTTCCGATGCCGAAGGCAAACATATTGGCGTTGTTAAGGTTTTTGCGTATCAGGTCAAATGCTTCTTCTTCGACCCGAACATAGCCATCGGTTACAATCACCAGGGTTCTGGAAAAATCTTTTTTCTTTTTCAGCGATAAAGCACGTTGGAGTGCGGGCAGCAGTTCCGTTCCACCCCCGCCCTGCTGGCGTTCTATGGTCTCCACGGCTTTTTGAATGTTTTCCCTTGTTGCCGGGAGGGACTCCTCTGCCATTAAAGACGATCCACCGGAAAAGAGCAGGACATTGAACCTGTCCGTCGCACGTAGATTACCGATCAGATCGGACAGCAGCTGTTTGGAAATGTTGAGCGGAAATCCGCGCATGGAACCCGACACATCCACAATAAAAATATACTCGCGCCCCGGGATTCCGGCGTTTGAAATTTTTCTTGGCGGCTGTGCCATGAAAACAAAGAAATTTTCACGCTCACCCTGAAAAAGCAAAAGACCCGTCTGAATCTTATCGCCGTCGAGCCGGTAGCGCAGGATGTAATCCCGGTTACCGCCGTGGGCTTCGGCCTTATCCAGAGAAACTTTTGCTACTGCCTGGTTCTCATACACCGCCTTCACCTTATGGGAAGAGCAGGCTAAATCTTTGATAGGCATTCCGGCGTTGATCAACACATTGATATCAAACGTGGTTGCGGACAATTCACCCTGATGTAGATAGGGATTTTCCACCCATTGTTCTGAAGGCGATGCGCCTGCGGCTTTTTGATTGGAATATCTTGGTCCCACAACCGTAGGATAGATAAATTCATAGATACGGTCCGTCGGCACCAGCAGTTCCGTATATCGCAGCTCCACCTTGATTTCGTCACCCGGCATGATGTTGGCAACATTCATTTGAAAGACATTTGGCCGCTGTTGCTCCAGAAGGGAGGCGTTCTTCCCTGCGTCCCGCGCCTGCTCATACTCCCGGCGCGCTTCATCACGCTTTTTGATCTTTGCCTCGATGACCCTTTTCCCGATGGTCATCTTCATGCCGTAAACGGCGGCACGTGTGGACGCCGGAAAGATATAAACAGCTTCCAGCGGTTTGCGTCCGTCGTTTTTATAAACCTGGGTCACCAGCACGTCCGCAATAACTCCAGAAATGTTAACTGAGGCTTTTGTGGATTTCAACGGTAGACGGTCCGCATTTGGACTTCCACTGTTCACAAAGAAATACGGGGACAAGGTTCTGTCTTCCCCCTCTTGCGGCTCTGCGAATAATTGCTGTGCAAACACGACGGACAACAAAGCACAAATTGCCAACAACCAAAATCCTGCTCTCTTCATAAGAAACCTCCCTCGCGAAATACATCGCTTTTACGATTTTGATGGTTAGACAAAATGAATCCTCAAAAAGTTCCCGATGTTTTTTACGGTTCGGACAAGTAATCTTTCACGTTCGTATCTATTTAAGATTACGATGATTTTCAAAAGAATTTCTTCAGATCGGCCCGTCGGTTGTTTCGGATTACCGGTTCATACGGCTTGCATTAAAAACGCTGTCCAAGGTAAAGATAAACGGATGAATGGCTGCGCTGGGCCTGACCGTAAGCAAGATAAATCGGGCCAAGGAAGGTTTTTGTTCCGATAAAAACACTGCCTGCCAGAATCAGGGAATCAAAATTAATATCCGCTCTTTTATTCCAGACATTGCCTGTTTCTGCAGACATGCCGATATACAGCGGCATGGTGAGCGCCCCGATCCCTGTAGAGAAGATCTCCCGGTAAACGATAAGACGGGCCAGAGCTGTATGACGTCCAAAAAGTTCATTTGCTCCAAAACCAGACAAATTGAGAAATCCACCGAGGGGAAACGTGTCCTGAACTTCCATATCGTCATTATCCAGTGTGGTTCGAATTTCAACCGATGGAAGAAAAGTAAATTTCCTCCAGGTCAGGGCCGTCATCCACTTGAAAGCCAGTGCCTGAACTTCAATGTCCGAACCAAGCATTTTCAGATTGTAATTCCAGGTTAAATAGGAATCCGTTCCGGACAGAGGGAAAACATAGTTGTCCAGGGTACTGTATGCTGCCGAGGCAAAAATGCTCGCCCTGTTATAGTATTCGGCAGGTCCCGTGTGATCTCCAACAAGAACCCTGACGGCGCCGTATTCCCTGTTGATGCCCAACCGCAGTTCACCCCAGTTGCCAAATTGCCTTCCCACATCCAGACCCGCATGAATGGAGTGCGCCCGGTGTTGCGTGGTGACATCACCGTCTTCATTGTAGTCATTGAAGTCTCTGACACGGTATCCGGCGTTTACGGCAACAAAGTAGCTGAGTGAATCATCAATCGGTTGATAAAATTCGGTAACAATCCTTGAATTTTCGCCAATGCGCACTTCCGTGCTCCACTCGCCCGCCAAACGGTTTATGGCTGTTTTTGTAAATTTTGTCGTCAGCGCGTATTTGCTTGCCCCCTTGAAGCTATCTTCCATCCCCAGCCCGAAGCGAAAATAATTCGGTCCCCATGATTTTTCCAGCGGTTCAAAGACAATTCCGGTGGACTTGTCTTTTTTCATCAGACGGAAATCCACTCTCTCAAACGTATCAATGCCATAAATACGATCAATGTTTCTTTTCAGTTGAGACAGATCGAGTTTCTTGCCCGGTTTGATATCAATATGAGCACCAATCAGCTTGGTCGGCAACGATGTTTTATTGACCACTTCCACACTGTCGATAACCGGCATTTCCAGGTCTTTGTGTCTCTGGATCTTCAGATAAGCCATGAAATCAGCCTCTTCCGCGGCAAAACGGGCAAGATGAGGCTTCATCTCCCCGGCTTTTTTCCGACCGACCTTGACCGCCTCGGGGGCCTTGAAAAAATCTCCGCTCCCGATGTCTCCCATATCGGGGGTGATCAGAATGTCCCCCTCGTGTAGCGACTGGATTTGCCTTGCGGTATTGCGCTGGACAAGAATGGATGTCAGCTGGGCAGTGATTTCAATGGAAGAGGTCAGTTGATCGCGGCTGCTCAGTTTCGTGCTGATATCCACTGCAATCACAACATCCGCACCCATTTGCCTGGCAATATCGATCGGCAGATTATTGGCGACTCCGCCATCCACCAGCATCTTTCCGTCAATTTCCACAGGAGCAAACAGGGCGGGAATGGACATACTTGCCCGGATCGATTTCACCAGTTCGCCTTTGCCTAAAACAACAGCATCACCGGTTTCAATGTCCGTGGCGATAGCCCGAAAGGGGATATTCAGCTTATCGAAGTCATCAAGTCCTTCTGTATGGAAAAGAATGGATTTTAACATCATATTCAGATTCTGTCCCTGAAGCAGACCCTTGGGAATCTGAAATTTTTTGTTTTTAAAACCAAGATCTGAATCGATCAGATATTCGGCCGCGTCTTTTTTCCGTCGGAAGGTCAGCTCGCTGGGGGGAGGCTTATCCTTGAACGCCTCGTTCCATTCCATGCTGGTGACAAGTTTTTCCATCTCGGCCGGCGAAAGGCCTGCCGCATAAAGACCGCCGACAATCGCCCCCATGCTGGTTCCGGCAATACAGGAAATGGGAATCTTCATTTCTTCCAGAATCTGGATCACTCCTACATGGGCCAGACCCCGCGCACCGCCTCCGCTCAAGACCAGACCAATGCGCGGACGGGCCTCCGTAGCAGTTGTCTCGGCCACAACATCCGCTGCGGCAAACAAGATAACTCCAGTGACCATCCCTAAAAACAGAAATGTGACGATTGTGACAGAACCATGCGATTTGAATACATGCCGACTCATGAAAAGTTTCGAACGTCCTTCCGTCTGATGGTTATGATCTTATGACGTTGCGATATACAATACTGTGATTCCTGAGTTGAGTTAATATCTTATTGTGTGAGGCAGTATAATGACTATAAAAATGAAAATCAATGGTTATTGAGGCTCAGAATTGAATGTATTTTCCGGAGATGATCCCCTTTGTACCAAAGATAACCCCTTCTCTTTCAAGGAGTTCCCTTTTCATTTGCGTACCGCCGCCGAACTGCCCGATCTTTCCGTCGGCCCGGATCACGCGATGGCAGGGAATAATGAGAGGGAAGGGATTGTTCGCCATCACTGTGCCAACCGCCCTGGCTGCACGGGGATGTCCGGTTCTTGCTGCGATGCCGGAGTATACGGAAACTTTTCCGCGAGGGATCCGATGGACCTGTTTCAGAACTTCAGACTGAAAATCTGTCAGTTTTTTCAAATTGATGGCGGATAAACTGACTTTTTTATTTTGGCCTTTGAATAAAGCAATAATAGCATTATCAATACCATCGGGTATTTTGCGTTGCGCACATTGCATCTCCGGATATTCCTTGCAAATCCTGTCCGATACTTTTTCTTTGCCGTGTGGCAGGTAAACAGTCTCCACCCGTGGTCTCTTGCCAACATTGTTCCATACCAGCCCGATTTCATCTTTCCCGACTTTGATGATCTGGTAAAACATAGTTCAGCCTTTCTTGTGTCCCCCGCTGGCGGGGGTAGCGCGTAGCGATGGGGGTGGATATTTTCCTTGCCCCTTGTTCCTTGTTCCTTCATCCTATATGTTCAACGAGTATTTTTATTCCAATGCCAATCAGAACCAACCCTCCCAGGATTTCAACCTTCCTGCCGAAGATTTTTGCCAGACCTTTGCCGAAAATCATACCGACCGCCGTCATCACAAAACAGATGACACCGATGATCACGGCCGGAAACAAAACGGGCGTTTTTAACAAGGAGATGCTGAACCCGACGGCCAGTGCGTCAATGCTGGTGGCAATCGAAAGAAGCAGCAGAGGCCAGCCGCGCGTCTGATCTGCCCTGTCCCCGTCTTTTTCTTCTTCGAATCCCTCCCAAATCATTTTTCCGCCAATCAAAACCAAAAGTCCAAAGGCAATCCAGTGATCAAAATTTTCGATCAGTTTCACAACCGTCGAACCGGCCAGCCAGCCGATCAGTGGCATGACAAACTGAAAAACACCAAAAGCAAAGGACAAACGGATGACCGGAAGCCACGACCTGGCCTTATTCGACGCGCCGATTCCGATGGCTACGGAAAAGGCATCTACGCCGAGACCGACTGCCAGCATAAATATCGTTAACAAACTCATACAAACTCACAACCTCATGTTTCTTTTTTTAAATTAGCATAAATTTTTTCCGCCAGTTCCCTGCCAATCCCCGGTATGCTTTGCAAGTCTTCAAGGGAAGACTTTTCCACCCCGCTTGCAGAACCAAAATGTGTCAGCAGGATTTTTTTTCGTTTCCGGCCGATATCGGGAATCGCATCCAGGATGGAACGAAAATCCGTCTTTTGTTTCAGCCGGTGGTGGTAACTCACGGCAAAACGGTGGGCTTCATCCCGGACCCGTTGCAAAAGCGACAGGGCCGCCGGTTGTGAAGTAAGAAAAACAGCGTCTTTCCGTCGCGGCAGATACACGCGGTCCTCTGCCGGGGTGCCTATTCCTGCGGTTTTACTTTTCCCTCTCCAATTGCCCCGCTCTTCTTTGGCAAGTCCAATCACATCCAGCTTAATTTTCAATTCGGCAAGGACCGAGATAGCAATATTGAGCTGTCCCTTGCCGCCATCCACAACCACCAGGTCAGGAAGTGCATCGTTGCCTGTAAACCGCCGTTTCAGCACCTCCCGCATCATGCCGTAATCATCCGGCTGGTCAACGGTTTTTATACGAAAACGTCTATATCCTGACTTGTCCGGTTCCCCATCCTGAAACGTTACCATTGACCCCACAGCGTTTTGGCCGCTGATATTGGAAATATCATAGCACTCTATCCGCCGCGGCAGTTTTGTCAAAGATAATTTTCCCCGGAGAATCCTCATTGCGGCATCTTTCTTGGCTTCTTTTTTCCTATCCGCCGCCAGAAGTTCACGGGCATTGGTGCAGGCCATATCGAGCTGCGCTTTTTTTAAGCCGCGCACGGGAACCGTAAGCCGCACCTTTTTTCCTTTCCGGTCTGACAGCCATTCGCCAATGACCTTTTCATCGGGAAGGCTAACGGGAAGAATAATTTCATCCGGTATATCGGAACTATCGTAGTACTGTTTCAGCACCGAAGATACAATTTCTCCTTGATCCGCCTGCGTCTTCAAGGGTGTGAAGGACTTGCTCCCCAGCAGCTTACCGTCTCGCACAAACAAGATACAGAATTGATAAACATCCTGTTCGGCCCGGAAACCGAGTACGTCCTGCTCCCCAAAGCCTGCCGAATCCACATTTTGTTTTTCCAGGGTGCGATCAAGGGCATTGATCCGGTCGCGCAGACGTGCCGCTTCCTCGAAGTTTAAGTCCTCCGACGCTTCGTCCATCTGCTTTTTTAAATCGGATATCAGTTCGCGGCGGCGCCCCTGCAGGAAAGACACGGTACTGTCCACCAATTTCCGGTAGGCTGATTCATCGATCAAACCGCTGCAGGGCGCAAGACACCGTCCGATCTGATGCTCAAGGCAGGGCCTTGTGCGTAATTGAAAAACCCGGTTGCGGCAGGTACGCAGCGGAAATACCTGCTGGACAAACCTCAGGGTCTCCTTTGCCGCCATCCCCGAAGGATAGGGGCCAAAATACAGGGCATCATCATTCAACCGTTTGCGTACCAGTTGCAGACGCGGATAGGGTTCCTTTGGATGCAGAGACAGCTGATAGTAAGTCTTATCATCCCGCAGGATAACATTGTAGCGAGGACGGTGCTTTTTGATCAGATTATTTTCCAGAATCAGCGCTTCTTTTTCAGTGGTCGTCGTGATGAAGTCAATGTCGTGAACCCGCGCCATTAAAAACGGCGCCATCGGCCGTGTGTCTCTCCCCGTCAAATATGAAGCAATGCGGCTTTTCAGGTCGTTGGCTTTCCCCACGTAAATCACCCTGGCCCGTTCATCGCGCATAAGGTAAACACCGGGGCTGCGCGGTGCGGAAAGCATTTTTTCTTTAAAGGCGCCGCCTTCTTCCATTTTCATTTCACTTTTCATTCCCGGCCTCTATTTTCATGCCTTGTTGTAAATCATCCAGGACCTTCCTTAAAACATCCGGTTTATTTGTAAAGATGCCGTCCACACCCCGGGCATAAAAACGTTTCATGGATTTTTCATCATTGACTGTATAGACATTGACCGGAATGCCGTGTTGCTTCAAATCGACCAACCATCTCTGATTGAGCTCGCGGTGGGAACAATTGAAGGTATTTCCCTTCAGGGATACGACAATTTCAGAAGGTAACTTTACATCGTAATATTTCTTTTCAAACAACACGGCTATCGGCGCCTTGCTGTCAAGCTGCCTGAGATGCCTCAGAGCAAGAGGGCTGAAACTGGAATACACAACATGCTCCCGCATTCCGATTTTATTGACGATCTGCAGACATTTTTCCTCTATCCCGCCTTGAATTCCCTCTTTCACCGCTTCGGTCTTGATTTCAATATTGACGGCAACCTTGTTTTTACAGAGGTTCAGCACTTCGGTAAGCAGAGGAATTTCAGCCCCTCTGAACTTTTCATCAAACCAGCTTCCCGCGTCAAGCTTTTTCAAATTAACAAGGGCATAGTCAGCGATTCTTCCCCGGCCATTCGTGCAGCGTTTAATTTCTTCATCATGAAAAACAACCACCTCACCATCCAGCGTCACCTGAACATCAAGTTCCACCATATCCGCGCCCATTGCAATGGCCCCCTTAAACGACGCAATCGTGTTTTCCGGATAATAGGCTGATGCGCCGCGATGAGCGATGATGGTGAAAGGACTAATCCTACTGACATTGTGCGCCTCGCAACCCCCTCCGCCGCGGGTGTTATATTTGAAAAGATGATAAGGTTTAAACATTTTCATCTCCGGATTTCTTTTGATTTCAGAAATACGAATTGATCCTTACTAACCATGTTAATCTGCCACCGGCCCACCGGTGTATGAACCCCTGCATTGGATCCCTGAACAGTCGGTGTTGAGCATTTCATAAAGGATGGGTCCGGCGTTATTTCTTGCTTTAAAATGACCCACGCCATCTGCATCCCCTCCGGAGAGGGACGCGGGCCGCCATTCGTCAAAGTTGAAATTCGCCCTTCTTGCTTTCTGTCCCGTTCCGATATTCAACTGGGCACGCACATTTTCAGATTTTTCAAACAGCGCCCCCTCGCTGCAGCTTCGATATTTCCGGGCGGTTGTGCAGTGAATCTGGTCATGATATCCGGCATGCAGTGTATAGAAATTTACTTCCGGATGATACAGTGGGGCGCGCCGCAGGCTCATCGGCCCTTCTGCACCGGTCCAGCGGTTGAATCCCACGACCGAGCGCGAATCCGGATAAAAACCAAAAATATATTTATTGAAAACATTTTGAGAACCGCAGGTGGCAAAATACGGATTGCTGAATCCAACCGCAAGGCATGAAGGAAGCCCCCGGACGCCCCCCGCGATATTGACAAACCGCCTTACACCCGCCCAGCCTTTTTTCCCCCGATGCAGATTTTCTTCGTAGGTCAGAGCGGCAAGCACCATGGACACCCCAAGCGAGTGCGCAACAATATCAACCTCTTTCCTGCCCGTGTAAATTTTGACGGCCTCGATAAACGCGATAATTGTATCGTACTTTCGGGGATCATGATAATTGGCCGCGGGAGACCTTTGCTCCCCCGGTGAGAGGTAGGTTATTCCGAACAGCTCACAGTCATTGTATCCGCGCGCCTTGAATTCCTGATAGACTGAACGGGAAAGAGTCTTGTTATGTTTTGCGGGCGAATCCCAGTTGACCGCCCGGTCTCCATTACCGTGAATAAAGATCACCGGGGTGCGCGATGCGCGGCACGTTCCACCACCAAAACCGCCAAAACCCGTTTGCGGGTCAAAACCGCCGTCAAACTGAAAATCAGAACCGTCACATTTCGGATACTGAAATGTCCCGCAACTAAGCCCTAGGGCCGCCCCCTCAAAGACCACAAAGCACAAAACCATGGACAAGAAAAATAAACGTGTGTGGCAAATCAAATCTCAACACCCCCGGA
Source organism: uncultured Smithella sp. (assembly GCA_964394715.1). Taxonomy (GTDB): domain Bacteria; phylum Desulfobacterota; class Syntrophia; order Syntrophales; family Smithellaceae; genus UBA8904. Next base: position 4,329 of record CAYMYR010000002.1, on the reverse strand, counting down.
AATCAGGCTCTGCAAATCAAACAGATCTTAAAACAACCTTCATCCGGGATGTTTTTTAACATATTTAATCCATGAATTCTTTAACTATTTCTACTTTTTTCATTACGCGTACTCTCTCTTTATTCCTTTACCCTTGAGCCTCAAGCCTTTTTTCTAATGTGCTTCATCCCAGTTCTTACCGGAGGCAATTTCCACCTTCAATGGCACTCTGAGTTTGATGACTTCCTCCATCTCTTTTTTAACCAGATTCATTACTTCTTCTTTTTCGCGGACCGGAGCTTCAATGACCAGTTCGTCATGCACCTGCATAATCAAACGGGAGGTAAGACCCCTCTCCGTCAGCAGATGATCGATATTGACCATCGCCACTTTGATCAAGTCGGCAGCGCTTCCCTGGATCGGAGCGTTGATGGCCATTCGTTCTGCAAACTGTCGGACAGAAGGGATCGAGCTTTTCAGTTCCGGCAGATAACGGCGGCGGCTCAAGAGTGTACAGACATAACCATCCTGCCTCGCACCTTCCAAAACACCATCCAGGTAGGCCCGCACTTTTTTATAACGCGTAAAATAACCATCAATGTGAGCCTGCGCGGTTTTCTGCGGCACTCCCAGTTCTTTGGCCAGGCCGAACGCACTCATACCATAGAGAATCCCGAAATTGATGACTTTGGCCTGCCGGCGCATATCGGGACTGACCATCTGCGGGAAAACACCGAAAACATCTGATGCCGTACGCGTATGAATATCTTCGTCAGAGGCAAAGGCCGCAATCAGCGCGTCATCTTCAGACAAATGCGCCAGCACACGAAGCTCGATTTGTGAATAATCGGCGGAAATCAAAAGACAGCCGGGTGCGGCAATAAAGGCCTGTCGGATCCTTTTCCCTTCCAGCGTCCGGATGGGAATATTCTGCAGATTGGGATTGCTGCTGGAAAGCCGCCCGGTGGCGGTCACGGTTTGGTTGTAAGAAGTGTGGATCCTTCCGGTCTGCGGATGAACAAGCGTAGGAAGAGCATCCACATAAGTGGATTTCAACTTGGACAGGGAACGGTAAGCCAGAATTTCGGCCGGCAGCTCATGGCTGCGGGCCAGATCGGAAAGCACATCTACATCGGTCGAGTAGCCTTCTTTTGTCTTTTTTCCTTTCGGAAGCTTGAGCTTTTCAAAAAGAATCGCCTGTAATTGTTTCGGGGAGTTGATGTTAAATTTTTCTCCAGCCAGGCGATGAATCTTTTCTTCGGACAAAGACAGCAACTGCGTCAGTTCCTCGGACATCTTTTTCAAAAGAGCCGTGTCCAGCAGAACGCCTTTTTTTTCCATGGCGGCAAGCGTGAACAGGAGGGGCATTTCGACATCGTGGTATAGTGAAGCGGCATCCACCTTCTTCAACCTGCCCTGGAGTTCATGCGCCAAAGACAGAATTGCCCCGACCCGCCTGCCTGCGTAGTCGGCCATCTTATCGACCGGCACCAGTGCCAACGGATAGGCTTTCCCCCTGCCGCCCGCTACTTCGTCAGGTGCGGGAATTCTCTCATGTAGATACTCCCAGGCTATTTCATCAAGCTCGTAGGTTTGCCTCGCGGGATTGAGCAGATAAGCGGCCAACTGCGGGTCTTCACCATTTGCCACGACAAGATTTTCCAAACAAACAAGCACCGTTTTTAAATCATAAAAATATTTTTTGATTTGCGGGTCGCCGAATACCGGCGCCATCGCGTCCAGCGCTTCTTTGACTGTCAACTGCTGTTTTGCGTTTGTATGTCCCACAGGTAGATAGTAGGCATCCGAATCCGTACCAAAAGACACACCGATGAATTCCGTCGGAGAAGTCTTTTCACGGATGATTTCACAGGCAATCTGATTGCCGCGTCGCAGTTTTGCGGCCATCCCGGATAACGCCTTGATTCCCGCAACAACAACGCATTCCTTCGCAGGCGCCGCATCATTTCCCTTGATCTGATGCAGGAGAGAGGAGAATTCAAATTCACTGAAAAGGCCGGCCAATAGTTCCCTGTCCGGCTCGCGTTTTGCGGCGTCCTGCAGATTAAAATCCACATCAATATCCTTGCGGATCAGCGCGAGCTGACGGCTGAGCTTCGCCTGTTCGGCATGCTCACGTATCTTCTCGCGCAGTTTCACATTGTGCAGTCTCTCCGCGTTTTCAACGACCGCGTCGACCGAACCGTATTCTTCGATGAGACGCTGCGCCGTTTTCGGACCGATGCCCGGAACACCGGGAATATTGTCGGATGTATCGCCCATCAGCCCCAGGATTTCCACCACCTTATCCGGACCGACACCGAATTTTTCCTTCACGGCTGTCGCGTCATAGGTTTTCTCTTTCATTGTATCAACCATAGTGACACGGTCGTTAATCAGTTGCATCAAATCCTTGTCTCCGGAAATGATGGCCGTGCGCCAGCCTCTCTGGCCAGCCTGAACTGTGAGCGTCCCAATGAGATCATCTGCCTCGATTCCCTGCTTTTCCAGAATACAAATGGAAAAGGCGCGGACAACATCTTTAATGGACGGGATCTGGGGAATAAGATCATCAGGCATGGGTTTACGCGTTGCTTTATAATCGTCAAATTCACTGTGACGCGTGGTAGGACCCTTGAGATCGAATGTCATTACAATATAGTCCGGCGAAAGATCACGCAGCAACTTCATCAGCATGTTGGTGAAACCATAGATGGCATTGGTAGGGAATCCCCTGGAATTTGTCAGGGCTGGAATCGCGTAATAGGCGCGGTATATATAATTGCTGCCGTCCACCAGGGCCAGCAGGGGTGGGAAATTTTGTTCAGTCATTTAATATTTTACTTTGATAGTATATGCGTGCCTGTTGTGGCCAGAGAGAAAACAGGCACGCAACGGTTCTACAAATAATAAGGCAACGATGGGTACTATTCTGCCTGCCTCTGTGCTCTTTCCGCCTGCTTCCGATATTTATCGGCCATTTCCTGGGCCTGCCTTCGCATTTCATCAGTGGATGCAGCCATATCCTCTGCCGATTGCCGGTATTCCTCACCTATCTGCCGCCATTTTTCCATCTCAGATCCCATGTTTCTGGCTTTACGTTCTGCAAAAACACCCATGAGCGCAAGCACCAGGCCTATAATACCAAAAACAAGCCACGCTTTTTGTGAAGGAAGATTATGGACATGAACGCTAGCCGTTACAATGTAAAATGTAAAAATGGCCATACTGACCAGGCCGCCCGCGTAAGGCACGACGCTGAGAATTGTCGTAATGGGAGACAGAGCCATCAGGTATGCGCCGCAGCGATAGGCTGTTTCATAATTTTCCTGGGACCCCATTAATTTCCAGATGACGAAAAGGATGGCTGCGCCAATAAAACTGCCAATGGCAGCTGCAATCGGCATGAAGAGAATCATGCCAAAACCGGACATTCCCCCGCCGCCATAGCCTGAAGCCCCCAGACCAATGAAACCAAGGATCGCTTGAATAATGCCAACGACAACCCCCATGATGACGGCAAAAACAAGTGGTTCCAGAAAGCCTCCGGTTTTTGGCATTCCCTGGAAAAATCCCGAGGGATTTGTGACAACGTTAATTGCTGTCTGGGGCATGGCCGCAAAATCGATGTTTTTGGGATCCATCTTTTCGTCCTCCTCTTATTTAATTTTCGGGAAAACAGTAAAAGTGTATGCGTTTGTATCTCATGGATACCATTTTCCGTCAACCTGTCATTTCACGCAGAAATTGCATACCATTTCGAAGTTAAAAGAAAAATCTGTTTGGTCTTTGTTTCAGGACTTCTCCCTGCGGTCGAAGTGACAAATGAACCTCACATTTCAAATGATGCGTCTATCTTAAATCTTCTAACCGCACGCATATCCAGGATGTCCGTCACACCGGTTTTGTCCTGAACGCCTTTGAGAAAGGCTTCCAGCTCCGAAGTCGTTGGAGCACTTACGGTGAACCAGATATTGTATTCGTGATCACGCCGGTAATTATGCGTTACGCCTTTGCCGGCATTTACCGTCTGAACAAAGAGTTCGATTTTAGCCTCGGGTACGCGCGCCGCACACAGGGTACTCACTCGACCAAGCTTTGTTCCATCGAACACCGCGCCGATCCGTCGGATGATCCCTTTTTCCTTCATCTTCTGGATACGGGCAATCGCTTCGTCTTCACTGATGCCACAGCGGCCGGCCACAATCAGAAACGGCCTCTCCTCAAGAGGAAATTCACTTTGCAGAATATTCAAGATTTTCTTATCGATATCGTCCATAAGAACTGCTCTATTGTCATTCCGGCGAAGGCCGGAATCCAGTTAAACTAAAGTATCATATAAATCTTGCC
>CAYMYR010000001.1:0-105997 GCA_964394715.1 uncultured Smithella sp. | reverse complement strand
TCGGGAAACTGGCGATTCCCTCGGAAATACTGGCCAAGCCCACCAAACTGACAAATATCGAATTTTCTCTGATCAAAGAACACTCTCAAAGCGGATATGATATGTTGAAAAATGTGGAATCTCCCTGGCCCCTGGCGGAAATTGTTTATCAACACCATGAACGGATCAATGGATCCGGTTATCCAAGAAAACTGAAAGGGGAAGAAATTATTATAGAAGCCCGCATCATGGCTGTGGCTGATGTTGTGGAAGCCATGGCTTCTCATCGTCCATATCGTCCGGGTTTAGGTCTAGATGCCGCCCTTGAAGAAATTGAGAAAAACAAGGGAACAATGTATGATAATGTTGTTGCCGATGCCTGCCTGAGATTATTTCGCGAGAAAGGGTACCAGCTTCAGTAATAAGTATCCCTCTCCAGTCATGATGAGGCTCTATTTTATGGATGATCTGCCACAAACCCGGTGGGGTTCTCCGTAACCGTCTCCATTCACACTAACCACGATGAAAACGTAGTTTCACGTACATGAGGATAGCTGAACATAAAGCGGGTAGCTGAGCTTGTCGAAGCCCCCGCTGTTTTGAGTCATGTTGGCTTAAATAGTTGTTTTGTTTGCTTAAACTGAAACCCATTGGTTAAATCTGTAAGATTGAATCCGCACACCTTTGAAAAGCGCGTCAATGGAATAAATATCCGTTCAAAAAAGACTTGCCAAATTGAGAATCATGAGATACAAATAAACAATCTGAGATACAGGGGTGTTTTATTATGCCAATGAGCTTGCGTCTGCCTTTGCAAAAAGAAAATATGATTAAAAAAGCGGCGGCAAAAGAGCGAAAAACAAAAACCACATTTGTCATGGAAGCAATTGATGAGAAACTTGGCTTGAGTGGCAATAGGGCAAAAGCGTTGCGTGATTTTGCCGGATGGCTTTCTGCCGGAGAAGCGGAGGAATTACGGCGCGCTACAAAGGTATTTGATAAAATAGACGATGGCGACTGGCCATGAGACTCATCCTGGATACGAACATATATTCCGACTATGCGGAAGGAAATCCTGCGGTTGTTGACATTATGGCGGAAAGTGCAAGAGAAATATGTTTCCCCATAATCGTTTTGGGTGAACTTTATTATGGGTTTCGAAAAAGTAACCGGAAAAAATTAAACGAACTTAAAATTGAGCAATTCATCAAGATATTTCGTGTGGAAATCATCATGGTCGACGAAAATGTTGCCCGCAAATATGCTCTCATTTATGAATATCTGGAAAAAAAAGGCCGCAAAATACCCATCAACGATGTCTGGATTGCCGCATGTTGCATGGCTGACGGCGGCACTCTTTTGACAAGGGACAGGCATTTCAGTCATGTTGATCAAATCGAAAAAATCATTCTATGATTATTAATCACAAACTTACATTTTTATAATCATTGTCTTGCCTCCGGTTCCGGGATACGATATAAACACCCATCACGAATTATGGATGTTTCATGATCAATAAACCAGGCAGTCAGACTAAACTGAAAAAAAGTGTGCTGGAACAGAGTCTTTGCACCGGCTGCGGAGCATGTGTGGGACTTTGTCCTTATCAGGTTATTTATGCCGACCGGACGGTACAACTTTTTGATTGTGATCTGCCTGATGGCAAGTGTTATGCTTTTTGCCCCAGAACACCCGCTCATTATGACCGCATTAAAAAAAGCCTTTTTAATGTGAATGATTTGACACCGGAAATCGGTGCGGTAAAGGGATATTACTTCTCTCGGGCTTTTGACCCCCGACTGCGCGCAAATGTCCAGCATGGAGGTACGGTCACGGCGCTTCTTGAGATGGCCATGGGGGAAGGAATGATTGATTCTGCGATAGTTTCTTCACGAAACGAAGAGTTTGAACAACACGGCCTGCTGGTTACGGATCAAACCCAATTGCGCAGACACTCAAAAAGCTGGTTTACAGTATCTCCCACGCTTGCCGCTTTCAACCGGATACCGGATAATCGTAAAAAAAGGACAGGGGTTGTGGCAACACCCTGTCAGGCGACAGCTCTGGCAAAAATGAAAACGGCGGAAATACCCGGTTACAAAGAGTCCGACTGGCCGGGACTGGTCATCGGCCTCTTTTGCGGCTGGACGCTTTCCATGGAAAAATTTCACAATCTTCTCGCACGATACGGAATAGCCATGGCGGATCTGACCGGAATGGACATCCCGGCGGGGAAAAATGTCCTGAAACTTTTCACCGTGGGCGGCTTACTATCCGTTCCAATGGCTGAGGTGGATCAATGCGTGAGGACAGCCTGCCGCTATTGCATGGACAGCACAGCGGAGTTTGCTGATCTTTCTGTCGGAGCGGCGCGTTTCGGCAACGACTGCGAAGAAATGCGGGGCTGGAACCAGATCATTGTGCGGTCCGATCGCGGCAAAGAGCTGATTGAACTGGCCGTTGTAAAACAGGTGCTTCAAATCCGTGAAGCTCCGGTGTCGGCCCTGAGGGAACTGAAAAGAGCCGCCGCGGAAAAAAAGAAAAATGCATTAAAAAATATTGTTGCAAAAAGTCGTTCAGCGAAAAAACTTCTGTATCTGAAAAGCGATGATCCGGTCGTGCGGAAGTATTTGAGCGTTGATAAAAAAAGAAAAGGGAAATCATGAGCAAGCTGTTGTCACCGGACAGATCCACCGTTTTGTTTCTGGGTAACGAGGCGATCGCAAGAGGCGCACTGGAAGCCGGAATAGAGGTTGCCACGGGATATCCGGGTACGCCGTCCTCGGAGGTGATCGAGTCGCTGGCCGCTGTCGCACGGGAACGGAATCTTTACGTGGAGTGGTCGGTCAATGAAAAAGTGGCGCTCGAAGTCGCGGCTGCCGCTTCATTTGCCGGCTTGCGTTCAATGGCCGTCATGAAACAAAACGGCGTCAACGTGGCTTCAGACTTCCTTCTGCACCTCACCGCGTCGGGGACAAGGGGAGGGATCGTGCTGGTGTCCTGTGAAGATCCGGGTGCACTTTCAAGTGTTAACGAGGGGGAATCACGCTATTTTGCGAGCATGCTCGAAATGCCGCTTCTGGAGCCTGCGGATTTTCAGGAAGCCAAGGACATTACGAAATGGGCTTTTGAACTTTCTGAAGCAATCGGTAATGTCGTCATGCTTCGATCCGTTACGCGCATGTCCCATGCCAGCGGCAATGTGACCTGCGGAAAACTTCCGACAAAAAGAAGAAAGGCCTCGTTTCAACATGACGGGCCGGTGATGGATTCACAAACCGGGCCGATGATCAGTACGCCGGTTGTGGCCAAACACCTGCTCCGTCAGCAAAGGCTCAAAGATGTACAAAGGATGTTTGATGAGAGTCCTTTTAACCGGTACACCGGTCCGGCAAAACCCCAACTCCTGATCATCACCAGCAGTGCCTGTTTTCTTTATTCCTGCGAAGCCGTTGAAATGCTGGGGTTGAAAAAGAGAACGGGGATTCTGAAACTGGCCACAACCTGGCCTCTGCCTCCGAAGCTTCTTGAAAAATACCTTCGAAAAACGAAGAAGATTCTGATTGTCGAAGAAGTCATGCCATTTTTGGAGGAAAATGTGAAGGTTATGGCCACCGGCATCGTGGATCGGATCGGCGTGAAAACATTCTTCGGCAAATACGACGGCACACTGCCTGCTGCCGGGGAACTTAATCCGGATATTGTGGCTGATGCAATGGGCAGAATTCTGAAAGTAAAACGCAAATCCCTGCCGGCAGATTATCAGACAGACGTTCAGAAAACTGCGGCCCTGATTCCAGTGCGGGAACAGACATTTTGTGCAGGTTGTCCCCACCGTGCGTCATTCTGGAATATCCATAACGCCATTGCCCTTGATGGGAGAAAGGGATTTGTCTGCGGCGATATCGGCTGTTATTCGATGGCCGCGCTATCGCCCGCTACCGGTTATCATACCATGCCGACGCTTCATTCCATGGGGTCCGGAACGGGGTTGGCCGGCGGTTTTGCCAAATTGGTCCAATTCGGTCTGGATCAGCCGATCCTGACCGTCTGCGGTGATTCCACATTTTATCATGCGGTGATTCCTGCACTGATCAACGCCCAGCACAATCGGGCGGACATCACCTTTATTGTTTTGGACAATGCGGGGACGGCCATGACGGGATTTCAGCCGCATCCGGGTCTGGCGGTGAGTGCGCTCAAAGACGTGGTTCCCGCAGTTGATATCGCCGAAATCTGCAGGGCGATCGGGGCGAAAGTGGCCATCAGTGACCCATTTGATCTTGCGGCAACCGGCCGAAAACTGACATCTTTTCTTGCCGACAAGGGATCTCTCAAGGTACTGATCCTGCGTCAGGCCTGCGCCCTGAGTCCCGAGAAGAAGGGGAAGAAAACGTTTGATGTAAAAGTGGACGAGGCCCTGTGCCTGGGGGATGCCTGCGGCTGCAACCGGCTGTGCACACGGATTTTCCGCTGTCCGGCGCTTACCTGGGATCGCGATAAAAAGAAAGCCGTGGTGGATGAAGTGATCTGCGCCGGCTGTGGTGTATGTGCGTCAATCTGTCCGCAGCAGGCGATTGTCAAAACGGAGGTCATCACACCGGGATGAAAGAAAAGAATTTAACGAAAACAAGAAATGTCATTTTAACCGGTGTCGGCGGTCAGGGGAATGTGATGGCATCGAGAACACTGGCCCATATGCTTGTTGATGCAGGATATGTCGTCACCATCGGGGAGACGTTCGGCATGTCTCAGCGCGGAGGTTCAGTAATGAGTCACCTGCGTGTTTCACCCGATTCAGTCAAAAGCCCGCAGATTCCGCGGGGCGGAGCGGACGTGATTGTCGGTTTGGAGCCCCTTGAGGCCCTTCGCGTTTTGACCGCTTACGGCAACCCGCAGGTATGCGTTTTATACAATTCACGGCCCGTCTACCCCATCGGTGTGATTACGGGCGAGCTCTCTTATCCTTCCGGAGAAACTATCAGGGACGCTTTTGAACGGTTATCGTCCAGATACTGGGAGATCGATGCGACATCTGTCGGCCTGAAACTCGGCAACCCTGTTTTGAGCAACATCGTCATGATTGGTGCACTGTCCAAAACAGGTCTTCTGCCTTTTGACCGGCGAAGTTTTGAAAAAGAGATCAAGAAAACCCTTTCAGCTGGAAAATATAAAATAAATCTGAAGGCTTTTGACGCAGGCGCAGATATGATCAAATAAGGGTTGACGATACGTAATTGAAACTTATATTACCATTTCGTAAACTTTAATTCTCAGGAGGCGGTTCATGAAAAATACTTATTCCGCAATTCAAATCAGTGAGCATGTATACTGGGTGGGCGCCATCGACTGGTCCATTCGGGACTTTCACGGCTACACAACGCCGCACGGCAGCACCTATAACGCCTACCTGGTCATGGCCGATAAGATCACGCTGATCGATACGGTCAAGGCATCTTTTATGGACGAGATGCTGTCGAGGATTGCGTCCGTCGTTGATCCGTCAAAGATCGATTATATTGTTTCCAATCATTCGGAGCAGGATCATACCGGCTGCCTTTTAAGGGTCATTGACCTGATTAAACCTGAAAAAGTATTTGCCTCAGCAGTAGGGGTGAAAACCCTCAAGGAGATCTTCCACGACCAGCATGATATTCAGCCGGTCAAGGACGGTGAAACGCTCAGTCTGGGAAACATGGATTTAAAGTTTCTGGAAACCCGGATGATTCACTGGCCGGATTCGATGTTTTCCTATCTGGAAAAAGATGGTGTCCTGTTTTCGCAGGATGCTTTCGGCATGCATCTGGCAACCTTCGAGCGTTTTGCCGATCAACTCCCCGCAGACATGCTGGAATATGAAGCGGCAACGTATTACGCCAATATTGTCCTGCCTTATTCGCCGGTTGTGCTCAAGGCGCTGGACAAGGTTGCCGCCACGGGCTGGTCATTCAAAGTATTTGCGCCGGATCATGGTCCCGTATGGAGGCAGAACTTAAGTTTCATTCTCGACCTGTACAAAAAGTGGGCACTCCAGAAACCGGCCAATAAAGCAGTTGTGGTTTACGCGACGATGTGGCATTCCACGGAAATGATGGCCAAGGCGATTGCCGAATCAATGGCGCGCGAAGGGATCCGCGTCAAACTTTTATCCATGAATGAAGTACACCGCAGTGAAGTGATTTATGAAGTGCTGGAGGCAGGCGCTCTGGTTGTTGGTTCACCAACGCTCAACAACAACATCTTGCCGCAAATGGCGGATGTGATGACATATATAAAGGGATTGAAACCGTCTCATCTGATTGGAGCGGTTTTTGGTTCATACGGCTGGAGCGGAGAATCGGTCAAGGATCTGGAAGCTATTCTAAAGGAGATGAAAGTGGATATCGTGGCTGAAACGGTTTCTGTTAAGCATGTTCCGGGCGAGGATGTTCTTGCAAAATGTTCGGAGTTAGGCCGGACGGTTGCAGCTGAATTGAAAAAGAGAATTGCTGATTGAAGAAATTTTCACAATAGAAGGAGGAAGCTCATGAAAAAGTATGTTTGTGGAATATGTGGTTATGTATACGATCCGGCCAACGGTGATCCGGAGAATGATGTGGCGAAGGGGACAGATTTTAAGGATCTGCCCGAGGACTGGACCTGTCCGGTTTGCGGTGCAGACAAGAGCGAGTTTTCTCCGGAGTGAGTTTTTCAATATAAATAGACAGGAGCTGACTTATGGACGAAAAGATTCGTGAGGCCCTCCAGCAGGCTTATGTGGGCGAAGCAAAGGCTGCACTGAGGCTCAAGGTTTATGCTCAGAAAGCGGAAGAGGAAGGATTTAAACAGATTGCCCGCCTGTTTCGCGTTATCGCTTTTTCGGAAGAGATTCACGGGGCACGGGCACTCAGGGTACTGAAAGACATCAAGACGACGGAGGAAAATCTGGCCGCGAGTTTTGAATCGGAAAAGACCGTGGCGGAAATTGCCTATGACCGTTTTGTAAAAATGGCAGAGCAGGCGGGGGACAAAGCTTCGCTTCTGCATTTCAGCCAGAGCCGTGACGTGGAAGAAACGCATGCCAAACTCTATAAGCAGGCGATGAATCACTTCATGGAAGAGCGGGAAACCGTTTATCATGTATGCAAGGTGTGCGGTTACGTGGCGGACGGTGTATTGCCTGATGAATGTCCTGTCTGCGCGGCAAAGAAAGACCAGTTCACAACTTTTGACAGTTAAACAGCAAAGCGAAAGGAGAATGGTCATGGCCGTGCTCCGTATCGTACTTTTGGTGTTGATTCTTGTTTTTCTGGCATTGCCGCAAAAGACTCTCGCCACGGAAAAACCGTTGTGGGAACTTGGAGCCGGTGGCGGATTTCTCCTGATGCCGGATTACCGGGGATCCGATGAAACTCGCGCCTATCTTCTTCCGTTTCCCTACGCGATCTATCGTGGAGGGGTGTTCAGACTGGAAGATAAGCGGGTTGCGGCCAGGATATTCAAGACCGACAGGATCACTCTTGACGCAAGCGGGTATGGAGCGGTGCCTGTCCGCAGCGGCAATAATGACGCAAGAATGTGGATGCCGGATCTGGATGCCACCTTTGAGTTCGGGCCGGCGCTGCGCATCAAACTTCTGGAATCAAAAGAAAACAGATATCTTTTAAGTCTTGCGCTTCCGGTCCGGGCGGTTTTTTCAACCGATTTCCGCACGGTGCGTTATGAAGGATTTATCTTCAGTCCCCGGCTGAATTTCGAAAAAGGCGATGTGATTCCCGGAACGGGCGTTTATGCAGGCGTATCGACGGGGCCGATGTTTGCCGACCGCGGCTATCATAATTATTTTTATGAAGTCGAGCCGGAATATGCCATGCTTTCGCGACCGGCTTATACGCCGGATGCGGGCTACAGTGGATCGGCGTTCACAATCGGCATCGGGAAGGATTACAAGCAACTAAAATTTCATGCTTTTGCCAGTGTTGATTTCCTGCAGGGAACGGCGTTTGAGGAAAGCCCTCTTGTGAAGAGAAAAATGTCCTGGATGGGCGGTTTCAGTATTACCTGGGTCTTTTTGAAATCGGAAAAGACCGTCGAGGACGAAAGCCCCTATTAAAGATGGTGCAATTTGCGGAAAAAGGACAATTCATGCTGTTTCTTCTGACCAGATGGCTGGTGATCACCGTGGCCATTTTAGTGGCGGCCACCATTCTTCGCAAGGGGATTCACGTGGATTCTCTAACCACGGCCATCATTGCAGCCGCAATTCTGGGAATCATCAACGCTTTTTTGCGTCCGGTTCTGCTGATCCTGACATTGCCGCTGACCATTTTAACGCTGGGTGTTTTTACATTTGTCCTCAATGCATTTATGCTGCTACTGGTAGCTTATTTTGTCCCGGGACTGGAGATTGACGGCTTTTTCTGGGCCTTTCTGGGAGCGCTGATTATCAGCATCGTCAGTTGGATTGCCAACCGCTTTATCAACAAATCAACTTCAGGTGCCGGCAATCGCCAAAAACCGGACTGCATCGATATGAAGCAGGGGGATGACGGGAAATGGCGCTAGACGCAACGTTAAATCTCACCCCAGCAATGAAGCAGTATATCGAAATCAAGAAAAAATATCCGGATTGCATCTTGTTGTACCGGATGGGTGATTTCTACGAAATGTTTTTTGAAGATGCCCTGACGGCGGCTCCTGTTCTGGAGATCACTCTTACCTCCCGCAACAAATCTAAAGATGACGCTGTCCCGCTTTGCGGCTTTCCCTACCACGCAGCTTCTGCATACATAACAAAACTGGTGGAGAAAGGATTCAAGGTCGCTGTCTGCGAACAGGTCGAAGACCCCAAAAATGCCAGGGGGATCGTCAAACGGGAGGTCATCCGGGTCATTACACCCGGTCTGATTCTGGATGAGGAGAACCTCAAATCCGGCGAAAACAATTACCTGGCCTGCGTTGCGTTGGTGCAGCAGACGCTGGGACTGGCATTTCTCGATTTGTCCACGGGGGAATTTCAAATCGGCGAGTTTGCCGGACGCGAACGGCTGCTGGCTGCTGTCGGAGGCCTGGATTTCAAGGAACTGCTGGTCAGCCGTACATTTTCTGACCCCGTTTTATTGAAAATGCTGGTGTCGCAAATGCCTGCCGGCCGCGTCAATGCGATTGATGAAACCTCTTTTGCGCCGGGATGTTCTGATGAAATTCTGGAGAGGGAACTCTCCTTGCAGGTTTTGGATCAATCCGGGATTAAAAGCAGGCCGGCGGCCAAATTCGCCGCCGCCGTCATCATGCACTATGTTAATTCCACGCAAATGGTTCGTGCCGCACACATTTCTGAAATCCGTTGGTATGCGCCGGAAAATTATCTGGTCATGGACGATGCCGCCCGCCGGAATCTGGAAATTTTTTCGACCATCCAGGACAATACCCGTGCCGGTTCTCTTTTTTCCATGATCAATGAAACACTTACTCCGATGGGCGCGAGGCGCCTGCGATGGTGGATGGGTTACCCGCTGGTGGATCCCGAAAAAATCCGTGCCCGGCTCGCAGCTGTTGCGGAAATCAGGGATAACCACATTGTCCGGTCCGATTTGCGAAAAATTCTTTCACAGGTTTATGATCTGGAAAGACTGGCCGGACGTGTTGCGCTAAGGGTTGCGACGCCGCGGGATTTGACTGCACTGAAACTTTCACTTGCCGTTTTGCCCGAGCTGCAATCCATGCTTGAGGATTTCACCGCCCCCGCCCTGCTGTCGATTCGTAGGGAGATCAATGGTATGTCCTCGCTGGTGGATCTGCTTTCCCGGGCCATTGTTCCTGATCCTCCGTCGCGCATCCAGGAGGGAGGATTTATCGCTCAAGGTTTTGATGAAGGACTCGATCAACTGCGTTCGATCAGCCGCGACGGAAAGAAATGGATTGCATCGCTAGAGGCAAAAGAAAAACAGGCCACAGGCATCAATACGCTCAAAATCGGGTTTAACAATGTTTTCGGCTATTATATTGAAGTAACCAAGGCCAACGCCACTTTGGTCCCGGAATCGTATGTGCGCAAGCAGACATTGGTCAATGCCGAGCGTTATATCAATCAGGAACTGAAAGAATTTGAACAGACGGTCCTGAATGCAGAAGAGAAAATACGAGAACGGGAAAATGAAATCTTCAATCAGCTGCGTGACGACATAATGCCTTATATTCCGGAGATTCAGTATAACGCTTATCGCGTGGCCGAACTTGACGCGCTTTGCTCGCTTTCAGAAGTGGCCGAAAAACATTCCTTTGTCTGTCCGGAAATCGACGAAGAAGACCTGATCAATATTCAAGACGGACGTCATCCCGTGGTTGAGGCGGCCTTGAAAAAAGAAGGGTTTGTGCCAAACGACACGCTGCTGGATCTGCAGAGCAACCGCCTGCTGGTGATCACCGGTCCCAATATGGCAGGCAAATCCACTTATATCCGCCAGGTGGCGTTAATTGTGCTTCTGGCGCAGATGGGCAGCTTTGTCCCGGCAACGCACGCCCGGATCGGAGTGGTGGATAAAATTTTCACGCGAATCGGCGCGTCGGACAACCTGATGAAAGGGCAGAGCACATTTATGGTGGAAATGATGGAAACAGCCCGGATTCTGACGGATGCGACGCCGCGCAGCCTGGTAATTCTCGATGAAGTTGGCCGGGGGACTTCGACGTTTGACGGGTTGAGCATTGCGTGGGCAGTGGCCGAATACATTCACGATTTTGGCGGCGTCGGCATGCGGACACTTTTTGCAACACATTATCATCAGTTGACAGATCTGGCAGCCTCAAAAGAAGGCGCAAAAAATTACAATATCGCCGTGAAGGAATGGGGTGAAAAAATCATTTTTTTGCGTAAAATCATGGAGGGCGGTACAAGCCGGAGCTATGGCATCGAAGTGGCCCGGATCGCCGGGGTTCCATCCGAGGTGATTTTACGCGCCAAAGAAATCCTGCGCAATCTGGAAAAGGGAGAGTTCGATGAGATCGGCATGCCGCGTATCGCACGTGGAAAAAACGCTGCGAAGTGTGGAAATCCACAGTTGAGTCTTTTTGTACAAAGCGAGGATGCTGTTCTTGAAGAGCTTCGGCAAATGGATATTTCTTCCATGACGCCGCTTGATGCGCTCAACACTCTCCACTATCTCAAAAGCAGATTAATCTGACCTTACCGTTTTTCTAAACGCCATTTCTCACGCAGGTCAGTTTAACCTGCCTTAGATCACTGAATCCAGAGAGAACTTTGGAAATCCCTTCTTGTAAAAGAGTGGTCATGCCGCTGGCGACCGCTGCCTGATAAATGGATTCGATGCTTTCTTTGCGCCGGATCATACGCTTGATTTCCCGGGTGAAGATAAAAATCTCTGAGACACACAACCGGCCGGCGTATCCGGTTTGACCGCACGCATCGCACCCCCTGGGACGGAAAAGATGAAAATGGTTCGAGTAGGGGATATTGAGTTTTTCAAAATTCTCTTTCCCGTACAATTGAGCAATTTCTTCATATTCTTCCTGGCCGGGATGGTATTTTTCCTTGCATTTCGGGCAGAGCGTCTTCATCAGCCTCTGTTCCATGATGGACAGCATCGCATCGGCAAAAATTAAACGGCTGATGCCCATATCCAGAAACTTTTCCACGGCATCGATGATATGATCGGCCCATAGCGTGCTGATCACGAGATGTCTTTTCAGCGAGGCTTCCATGCATATTCCGGCCGTTTCCGGATCATAAACCCGGCTTGCCGCGATGACGTCCGGATCGGCATTTAAAAATGAACGCAGCACGGCAGGGTAATTAAGGCCTTTTCGTGGATCAACGGGAACCTGCCTCAACCCGTCTTGTGTAATCTCGATAGACTCTTCCGCCGTCCAGATTTTTTTCTCCGGCGTATTGATGTTGTCAAGGCAGGCATGAAGAGTCGTGTTCATGCCTGCGCCCGGTGGTCCAACAATGAAAAGCATTCCCCTGGGCTGCCGCAGAATATTCACCAGTTCTTTGTAATTATTTTCCGACAGCCCAAGCAGTTCCAGGGGGATTTTTTTCGCTTTCGCCGAAATGTGAATGACCAGGTCTTCGGGTCCGGTGTGCGTCGGAATAAAGGTCGCCCGCATGTTAATGGCATTTCCCGATGGCCTTGTTAATGTCAGGTTCCCCTGCCGGATGGCGGGCTGCCGGGTTTGGCTGAGATTGGCCAATTGTTTTACCTGATCACAGAACTTTGCATATTCTTCAGCGGTGATCGTCTTGTTCCTTAAACACTGTCCGTCAATACGGACGCGTAAATAAATGGTTTTGCCGGCAGCGTCCGGTTCAAAATGAATGTCAGAGCCCCGGCGGTTGTATGCGTCATAAATAATGTCGGTGAACAACGGGAGAATGCGTGATTGAGGCACGGCCGCAACGGCTACAGCACTTTCAGCGGTTGTGGTGACTGTGGCGGTTACAGGTTCCTCAGGGATGTCATGATCCATGTCCTTTGGAAATAGATCCCGAAGGAATATGGCTGCGGCTTGCAATGGCCCCTCGGATGGTCTCACGTCTGTCTGATACCGGTTTTGAAAAGCAGTTGCAGGGGCTGTTTCAGGCGCCAAAACCTCAGCCTGCGTGATGCCGGATAAAAAAGAGTTGCCAATTGGTGGCTCATTTTCGGATTCGGGAACGATGATGCTTTCCGGTTCAATAGGGGTATCCGGTTTCGCGGTTGTTTCAGAACGGGTCAAAATGCCCTGATCAGGATTGTGTGGATGCTCTGCAAAAATTTGCTGAACAGCCGGTTCTGCCGGTATTTCTTCGTCCTTGTCTGAATAGTGAAGATGAATCAGCCTCAGGATATCACTGGACAGGGCAACCTCGTAAACAACAGATTCCGTCTCCAGCATTTTTTCGATTTCCCGCCTTTTGGTAAGGTTTGACGGGTCCTCAACGAGCACATGGATTTTACCCTTCACCACGTTCAGAGGAAACCAGAGCATATCGATCAGTGCGGACTTGTCAATGCTGTAAAGGAGATCATTGATGACAGGCAGGTCATCGCTGTAAGCTCGGAAGGGACAGGAGAAGTGGTCGGACAGTGCCGCCCCGATGTATTCTTTTGAAATATTGTAGCGCTCCATTAAAATGGTTGCCACATCTTCTTTTGTGGCGAAAGATGCCTTTACTGCGTAATTCATTTGCTCCGGAGTGACGATTCCGTCATGAATCAGCTTTTCATATCTTTCGCCGCGTTTGTGACCGGCCTGCTCAAAATCCAGCAGCATAAAAAATGCTTTGGCCAGACAGCTTTCGATTTCGTCCAGAAAAATGTGTGAGTAATCATCAATGGTCTCGCCGTTTTTCTTGTTCATGATTTCCATGACACCCAGGACGTTGCCGTCATACAGGATGGGGCTGGCGATAATCTGACCGGTCAGGATTCCCGTTTTTTCATCCAGTGAATCGTCAAAGCGCAGGGCGTCGTTAATTCTTCTGATTTCGCGGACATTGTAAGCATCTGAAACATGGAGCATTTTTTTCTTTCTCGCAACATAACCGGCAAAAGTCGTGTTATCAATGGGGAGGCGGATTTCTTTAGTTTTTATGCCGTCGCTCTGCAGCGTGAAAATTTCTCTTTTTGCTTTGTCGACCACATAAATCGTGAGGACATAAATATTAAACAGTTTTCGGATGTCCTCCTTGATGTCAACAATGATTTCCTTAATATTTTCAGCAGAGTTAATACGGCTGGTAATACGCTGGATTGACTTGTGAAATTCAAGATTTTTTAACAGTTCCTCAACCTGAGGCGCCTCGGATATTTCTTCCTTCAGCGATTTTTTGATAAACGTGCCAGTTTTAGACATCAAACAGTTCCTTGCCGTCAACTTAAAAAATGATCTCTTTCGGTATTTAGCAAGACGTGTGCCGAAACAGAACAAAATATAATGTTTATGAATAATAAATAGTTACAGTGATTAAAAGGAACGAAAACAAAAAAGGCAAATCAGGCTGAATGATTCATTTTGACCCCGAAATCTGTTTTTCCAGAGGATTTACAGGTTATAGGATTTAACTTTTCTTTTCAGCGTGGAAAGGGAGATGCCCAGCGCTTTTGCGGATTGGGAGTAATTTCCATTGAATTTCTTCAGCGCGCGGCTGATGCAGTTCTTTTCAGTGATTTCAAGCGGCAGTATTTCTTCATCATCCAAAGCGGCAGGAGCGGAATGAGCATAAGGGGTCATATTGTTTTTCAAAAGCAGGGAAGGTCGGAGCGTCTGTCCGCGCTGGATGATCAGGGATCGTTCAATGACATTTTTCAATTCACGCACGTTGCCCGGCCATTCATATTCCATCAGTTTGCCCAGTTCCGAGTCGCTCAGTCGGATGCTTGCATCCCGGGACATTTTTCCGATGAAATATTCACAAAGTTTGGGAATATCATTCTTTCTTTCGCGAAGCGGCGGAATATGGATTCGAATGACGCTGAGACGGTAGTAAAGGTCATTTCGAAATGTTTTTTCCTTGATGGCCTCTTCCAGATCATTGTTGGCGGCGGCGATAATGCGCACGCTGATCGGTTTGACGGTTTCGCTTCCGATGCGCCTGATTTTTTTCTCTTCCAGAACTCCCAGCAGCTTGGATTGGAGATGGATCGGCATGGAGCCGATTTCATCCAGCATCAGGGTTCCTCCCTCCGCAAGCTCAAAAATACCCTTGCGTGTGGAACTTGCCCCTGTAAAGGCGCCTTTTTCGGACCCGAACAATTCTGCCTCAATGAGATTTTCGGGAAAGGCGGCGCAATTGGCTGTGAGGAATAGTTTTGTCGGCAGATCGCTTTTGTAGTGAATGGCTCTTGCCACAACATTTTTGCCCGTTCCGGTTTCTCCGGTGATGAGAACAGGTGCGTCGGTGCCAGCCGCAAGATCAATGGTCCGGTTGATTTCATCAAATATTCCGTGACCGGCGATCAGTTCATGTTCAACGGTGTCTTTCGTGTTCTGGTAATCCTGGATTTGCTCCGTTTTCTCGAGTTCCTGCGTGCGGAAAGCCTGTTTGACGGTCAGCTCCAGTTCAGCCATCTCAAAGGGCTTGGAAAGATAGTCGTGGGCTCCGACCTTGATGGCTTCGATGGCATTATTGAAGCTCGGGTAGGCCGTCACGAAGATGATTTTCGTCTGCTCATTTTGTTTTAAAATGGCGGGGCAAAGCGCTATGCCTT
Organism: uncultured Smithella sp.; assembly: GCA_964394715.1. Taxonomy (GTDB): domain Bacteria; phylum Desulfobacterota; class Syntrophia; order Syntrophales; family Smithellaceae; genus UBA8904. The sequence continues at coordinate 90,827 of CAYMYR010000001.1, read as the reverse complement.
CCGTATCGGGAAGCTTCTGATCGAGAATGACCACATCAATTTTTGTTTCTTTACAGAGTTTCAGGCCGTCTTTGCCTGTATTGGCCATCAGCACATCTGTTTTTTCATCGGTCAGCAGATCATGCACGGATTCACAGAAAATGTCATTGTCGTCGATGATCAGGATTCTTCTTTTCACTTTCATCATGCGTTACGCGTACCTTCGGGAATTAAGATCGTCACACTCGTCCCTTTATCTTTAATGCTGTTAATTTCCATGTTTCCCTTCATCAGCGTTACCATTTTCAATGTAATCATCAGACCGAGACCCGTCCCGCGGGTTTTCGTTGTGTAGAAGGGTTTGAAAAGATTGGCCTGCGCCTCTTTGGACATTCCACAGCCGTTGTCCTCGACAATCATTGCAACCAGGTCTTCCTGTTTGATTACCCGGATCGTGATTTTCTTGTTCTTTTGATCTTCAAGTGCATCCGATGCGTTGGTGATCAAATTCAGCAGAACCTGGTGGAGGAGACGAGGATCTGCACTGATGTTTGTCACATTCAAACCGACGATTTTGCTGATTTCAATGCCGGATTGATGAAGATCATTCCGTACCAGCGCAATAAAGCGGGTCAGGAAATCATCGATTTGTACGTCCTGGATTTCAGGTTTTTCAAAGATGCTGAAACTCTTCAATGCCCTCAAGAGAAACTCGACACGGGATATTTCTGTCATGGCACGGTCAACATACTTTTCAACCGTTTCGGGAGAGTATTCACTGAGATTCCTTTTCAGGACGCTTAAGGTCATTTTGATGGAATTGATCGGATTGCCCAGTTCATGCCGTATGCCGGAAAACACAAAGCTGATGTTGTCCATTGAATTGACCGCTTCAGCGATGGACTCCAGGCGGCTTCTTTCCGTAATGTCGCGGATGATGATCCAGATGAAGTTGTCTGCAATCATGTAGGGCGTATAGCCCAGCAGGCGGTTTTTAAAGCGCAGTGTATAATTTTTTCCGAAAATTTCTTTTTCGGGTTTGCTGCCGTAGTCTGTCAAAAGCAAAGACAGAAGATTTCGATAGTCGAGTAAATTCTGTGTTTGCTGAAAAATTTCCACAGCGAATTTATTTTTGAAGATAAGCTCTCTTGTTTTCACATCCAGAATGACGATGCCCAGATCAATGGTCTCCATGATACTGGCATATAAAGAATTCTCCAGATGATTTTCCGAATGTGCCATATTTAAATTTTCTGTTGCGGCGTCACGCATAATGTGAATATAATCTCATTAAAAGAAACATTAAAACATAGAATCATTTTAATGTTTTTCGCGCTTTGATATAAATAATTACCTGTATTGTCAAGGATATTTTCGTGCAGACTTTAAAGCGAACGGTGCTTATTATTTTGCTTACCGCGGCTGTCGCTGCGGCCGGAATGTTTTTTGCTCCCGGATTTCTAGCTTATTCGACAAACTACACAAAAGTGGATGCCGTCGTGATATTACTGGGGCCCGTCTTTAGCGAACGTGAAAGGCATGCGCTGGATTTGATTGAAAAGGGGATGGCGGATTATCTCATCATTCCGGCTTATCATAAAACATTGCGCCTGGATCAGAAGACATTAAAACCCATTCCGGACAATCCGGACAAAAAAGAAATCAACTCAAAAAGCAAACCGGTCATGCCGGAATATTACGAAGACACTCATATTGAACTCATCGAAGCAAAAAAGACCATGAAAATGCAAGGACTGAAGTCAGCCATATTTGTCAGCTCTCCCTATCATATGCGCCGCATTCAGATCATGGTCAATAAAGAATTTGATTTTCCATCCGAATATTATTTTTCGCCGACACCTTTTGAAAAAGCGCCGTTAAAAGCATGGGAATTACAGGCGTCCGACTGGAAAAAAGTGCGCAGGGAATACGTCAAGATTCTGTGGTTTTTGATCTATTCCCCCTGGGCAAAGGAGGAAACATCGGGATAGCGTTTAGTTGTCCGGTTTGAGATAGGGAAGGGCCAGCTGTACTTTTTTCAGGGCCTGCTTTTCGATCTGGCGGGCTCTTTCACGGGTGATATTGTACTTATCGCCGATTTCCTGAAGGGTGAGCGGGTCATCCGCCATGATACGGTGCTGGATGATAAAGCTTTCCCTTTCATTGAGATTGGCCAGTGCCCCGGCGATGTCTCGCTTGACCAGGCTTCTTTCCTCATGCTTAATCAGCGATACTTCCTGGTTGTCACCGTCATGCGTGAGAAAATCAAGATGCGATGTTTCTCCGTCATCATTGATGAATTCGTTGAGCGACAAATCGCGCGCGCCCATGCGCAAATCCATTTCGGCGACCTCAGAGCCCTTGACACCCAGAGAATCCGCAATTTCGCTGAATTCAGGATTCTTTTTCGAAAGGGTCTCCAGTTCCTTTTTTGCCTGGCTTAATTTGAAAAAAAGCTTTCTCTGGGCCTGGGTTGTTCCGATTTTCACAATGCTCCATGACTTGATCAGATAATTCTGAATATAGGCGCGAATCCACCACACCGCATAGGAAATGAGGCGGTAGCCTTTGTAGGGGTCGAATTTTTTCACCGCATGAATCAGGCCGATGTTGCCTTCCTGGATCAGATCGGCCAGTTTGAAACCGTAATTCCGGTATTCATGGGCAATCTTGACCACAAAGCGCAAATTGGAGACAATTAACTTTTCCGCGGCCTCCATGTCATTGTATTTCTTGAGCTGCACGGCGAGTTTGAATTCTTCTTCGGGAGACAGGAGCGGAAAGCGGTTGATCTCGGTAATATAAATGTCAAGAGTGCCTGTAACGATCGGTAACTTCAACGCTTGGGCCTCCTCAATGAATTTAACATCGTGTTTATGTATCGAAGAGTGTTTTCCCGGTCAAGAAAATTATTCAAATGCCAGGTGTCTTGACAGGAAAACCATCAATGTTTATTCTATGGAAAAGCAATCTAAGGAATTGAAATGAAATCAGTTAACAGGGTGATGATCGAATCGGCCGTCAAAATGGCCAGGGATGTGAAAGCCGGCATTGTTCTGCTTTGCGCGGATGTGAAAAAAGAGTTCGCGGAACTGCCGGAAGATGTAAAAAAATCCATCCATTTTATTCTGGTCACACAGGAGAATGAAAACCTGCCGGAAATGCTGGCAAAATATGTGAGGAAACTGGATGTTCCCAATGTGAATTTAACGCGTATGGGAAAAATAAAAATCGCGATAGCCAAAGGCATCGTGTCCGGTCTTCTCAAAAGGAATGACAAAATTATCTGTCTATCCGGCGTGCCGAAATTCGGTTATGCCGACAGCATTTTCTTTATAGATGTCGGAAAAGAGTTCGAAATCCTGACATACGATTTCATCAGCGATATTGTGGAAGCTGTTGAACCTGAAGTGTTTAATGCGGTTTTGAATATTGCCTGTGAACTCGCCGCCCAGGGAAGGGAGAGCCGGAAGGTCGGCACGATCTTTGTCCTCGGCGACGATGAAAAGGTCATGCAATTGTCCAGGCAGATGATCATGAATCCGTTCCAGGGGCATCCGGAAGAAGACCGAAATATCCTGAATCCGGACCTGGAAGAAACCATCAAGGAATATTCTTCCATTGACGGCGCCTTTGTGATCAAGTCCAATGGGGTCATCATCACGGCGGGCCGCCATTTGAGCGCGGCGCTGGAAAGCAGGGATTTCCCGTCGGGGCTGGGCAGCCGTCACATTGCCGCGGCGGGCATCACCAATTTGACGAAAGCCGTTGCCATCGTTGTTTCGCAATCCACGGGAGACGTCACTGTCTTCAAGAACGGCAGGCTTTTTGTGACCATTGAAAAACCGGTAGAATAAAGAGAGGGAAATATGAGATTTGATAAATTCACATTGAAAGTACAGGAAGCTCTTCAGGACGCGCAGTCGCTGGCGGGGTCTCTGGGACACCAGGCGATCGAACCGGAGCATCTGCTGGTCTGTTTTCTTAAGCAGCAAGACAGCATCGTCTCTGCAATTGTGAACAAGTTAAACGCGTCGCCGCAGAAAATAGAGCAGGACCTGAACCAATATCTGAAAAAACAGCCGAGTGTTCAGGGTTCTTCAGCAGGCCAGGTTTATCTGGGCGGCAGACTCAATAAATTATTCGATAAGGCAATGACCGAGGCGGCTCAGCTCAAGGACGAATATGTCAGCGCGGAGCATCTGCTGGTTGTCATGGCTGAAGAAAAAGAGGGACAGGCGGGAAAGATCCTGCGTCAGGCGGGAATTACCCGGGACAGTATTTTCAAGGTTCTTGTCGATATCCGCGGTAACCAGCGGGTCACCGATCCGAACCCGGAAGGCAAGTATCAGGCCCTCGAGCGCTATGCCCGGGACTTCAATGAACTGGCCCGCAAAGGTTCCTTTGATCCGGTCATCGGCAGGGATGAAGAAATACGCCGTGTCATGCAGGTTCTTTCACGGCGTACGAAGAACAATCCCGTGCTCATCGGTGAGCCGGGTGTTGGCAAGACGGCCATCGTGGAAGGTCTTGCCCAGCGTATTGTCAACGGGGACGTTCCGGAAAGCCTGAAAAACAAACGCGTCATCGGTCTGGACATCGGCGCTTTGATTGCAGGGGCGAAATACCGTGGGGAATTCGAAGAAAGGCTGAAAGCGGTCCTGAAGGAAGTCATCAGCGCGGAAGGAGAGATCATCCTTTTCATCGACGAAATTCATACGATGGTCGGCGCCGGCGCATCGGAAGGTTCCATGGACGCTTCCAATATGCTCAAACCCGCCCTGGCCAGAGGTGAGCTGCGCTGTGTGGGGGCGACGACGCTCAATGAATACCGCAAATACATTGAGAAGGATGCTGCGCTGGAGAGGCGTTTTCAGCCGATTCTGGTTAAGGAACCGACCGTTGAGGATACCATCGCTATTTTGCGCGGCCTGAAGGAGCGCTATGAAGTGCATCATGGCGTCCGTGTCAAGGATTCCGCTATTGTGGCCGCCGCCACCTTGTCGCACCGGTATATCTCCGACCGGTTTTTGCCGGACAAGGCGGTGGACCTGATCGATGAAGCAGCCTCGCGTTTGAGGATCGAACTGGACTCCATGCCGTCAGAAATTGATGTGATCGACCGGAAAATCATTCAGCTGGAAATTGAAAAGCAGTCCCTGAAGAAAGATACGGACAAGGCTGCGAAAGAGAGGCGCGAAAAGATTGAAAAAGAACTGGCCGAACTCAAGTCCAGCATGGACCAGATGAAGATGCACTGGTCCGCGGAAAAGGACGTCATTAAAAAAATTCAGCAGATCAAGAGCCAGGTGGAAGCTTTGAAAATAGAGGAAGCGAACGCCCAGCGTGAAGGCAATTTGGCGCGCGCGGCGGAAATCCGTTATGGCAAACTGGTGGAACTTGACCGTGAACTTCAGGAACTTCAGAAAAAACTTGAGGAAGTCCAGAAAAACAATCAGATGCTGAAAGAAGAAGTGGATGCCGAAGATGTGGCGGAGGTGGTCTCCAACTGGACGGGCATTCCGCTTTCGCGCATGATGGAAAGCGATGTGCAGAAGCTGATTCATATGGATGAACGCCTGAAGATGCGCGTGATCGGACAGGATGACGGTATTGAGGCTGTGTCTTCGGCTCTCAGAAGGGCACGCTCGGGTCTGCAGGACCCGAACCGTCCGATCGGATCCTTCATTTTCCTGGGCCCCACCGGTGTGGGTAAAACCGAATTGGCCCGGGCTCTGGCGGAGTTCATGTTCGACAATGAGCAGGCGATGATCCGGATTGATATGTCCGAGTATATGGAAAAACACGCGGTGGCCCGTCTGATCGGGGCTCCTCCGGGGTATGTCGGATATGATGAGGGCGGTTACCTGACCGAATCTGTCAGGAGAAAACCCTATTCGGTTCTGCTTTTTGATGAAATTGAGAAAGCACATCCGGATGTTTTCAACATTCTGCTGCAGATTCTGGATGACGGCAGGCTTACAGATGGGCACGGTCGAACGGTGGATTTCAAGAACACCGTCGTGATCATGACATCGAACGTAGGCAGCCAGTGGATTCAGGACCCCTCTCTTGACGATACGGAGAAGCAAAACCGTGCCATGGAAGTGCTGCGTGCGACGTTTAAACCTGAATTCTTAAACCGCATCGACGATATCATTATGTTCCATGCGCTGAAGCTGGAACACATTTATAAAATCGTCGATATTCAGCTGAATCTGATCGACAGGCGTCTCCAGGAACGCAAGCTCAGCATCGAATTGACAGACGCGGCCAAAAAATATATAGCCGAACAGGGTTACAGCCCGGTTTATGGGGCAAGGCCGCTCAAACGTTCTTTGCAGAAGCTTATTCTCGATCCGCTGTCGATGGATATTTTATCCGGAAAATTTTCCGAAGGAGATCATATTGTCGTCGGAATTTCCAAGGGGGAAATTACGTTTAGCAAGAAATAGACTATAGACTGTTAAATTTAGGCATTTAGACTGTAGGCTTTTAGACTATTAGGATGTTTGGCTGTAGTTCTTGACTGCCTAACAGCCTACAGCCTAATAGCCTAATTAGTTATTGTTTGGCTAACAGTCTACAGTCTAATAGCCTATATTTTGAGGAGGGATTTATGGCAGAAGAAACCAAAGGAGAAGGTTTTGTTATCAAGGACAGGCGTTTTACAGATGAACCGGAGCGCAAGGAAGAACCTGCCCCGGCACAGGAGAAGTCCGCACAAGATGCCACGGGATCCGGAGCGGAGCTGCGTGACGACTATCCTCCGGTAAATTTTACAAACTTCGTCATATCACTCAGCACGTCGGCCCTGTTTCATTTTGGCGATTTCCCTGAAAGTGAAGGGGGTAAAGCAGAGAAAAATCTGCCAGCAGTAAAGCAGACTATTGATATTCTGGATATGCTTAACGATAAAACCAAAGGCAATCTTGACCAGAATGAAGATAATTTAATTAAAGGCGTTTTATATGAACTGAAAATGCGCTATGTTAAAGAAAAAGCCTGAAATGCAAAGGCTTGCACCTGCAAAAATCAATCTTTCATTGCATGTTTTGGGAAAACGGCCGGACGGTTATCATGATCTGGCTTCCGTTATGCAGAAGATATCTGTTTACGATGAGTTAACTTTTTCCCAGTTTGACGATGGAATAAAGCTTTGTTGTCCGGGGACAGATCTCCCCACAGATGAAAAAAATCTTGTGTATCGTGCCGCACGTGCCATTTTTCAGCATGCGGGTTATACGGGCGGCGTTGAAATTGTTTTGACAAAAAAGATCCCTTCCGCCGCTGGTCTGGGGGGAGGGAGTTCCGATGCGGCTGCCACGCTGGTGGCTTTAAATGACTTGTGTTCACTGAACGTGAGTCAGTCTGACCTGCTAAAACTTGGAGCAAAACTCGGTGCAGATGTCCCTTTTTTTGTTTTTGGGTCCCGGGCATTTGCCACCGGTATCGGAGACGAGCTTCAAGTCCTGCCAGATTTCCCTCCTTTGAACATCATTTTGATCAATCCGGCCTTTGAGCTTTCCACAAGAAAGGTTTACGAAAACCTGAATTTAGCATTGACAAAGAAAAAAAATAATTATAGTATTCCGCGGTTTTACGCACTAGGTGACGTAATTCGGGAATTGCATAATGATTTAGAAGCAGTATCGTTTCGAATGCATCCCCAATTGAATGCATTCAAGCAATTGCTGTTGGATGAAGGCGCCCTCGGTGCATTGATGTCGGGCAGTGGTCCTACGCTTTTTGGTGTTTTTGCTGATGAAAAATCGGCGAAAGAAGCGCAGGATGCCATTTTGAAAAAAGTTTCCGGAGATTGTCTGGTTTTCTTTGCCCAATCATTGTAATAGATGTATGTATTTGTAATTACACATAATAGAGTGACGATGGGGCGTCGTCAAGCGGTAAGACACAGGATTTTGGTTCCTGCATTCGGAGGTTCGAATCCTCCCGCCCCAGCCAGATTACGATTGCGGAGATAGAGCTAAATGTTAGAAAGAATCAGGGTTTTTTCCGGTAACGCCAATGTTCCTCTGGCGCAAAAAATATGTCAGAAACTGGGCGTATCCCTCGGGCAGGCCAACGTCACAACCTTCAGTGATGGGGAAACACGTGTTGAGATTAATGAAAATGTTCGCGGAATGGATGTTTTCATTATTCAATCCACCTGCACACCGGTGAATGTTACCCTGATGGAACTGCTGATTATGATCGATGCCATGAAGAGGGCATCGGCTGACCGGATCACCGCTGTTGTCCCTTATTACGGGTATGCCAGACAGGACAGAAAAGTTGCTCCCCGTGCGCCCATTTCAGCAAAACTGGTGGCTGATCTGATCACGACCGCAGGCGCCCAGCGGCTTTTGTCCATGGATCTGCATGCGGGGCAGATTCAGGGGTTCTTCAATATTCCCGTGGATAATCTTTTTGCCACGCCGGTTTTGATTGATTATATGAAAAAAAATTATCAGGATGACACGGTGGTGGTTTCACCGGATACCGGTGGTGTGGAAAGGGCCCGTGCTTTCGGTAAAAGACTGGGAGCATCACTGGCAATTATCGATAAAAGGCGTGAAGGTCCAAATGAGGCCCAGGTGATGAACATTATCGGTAACGTGAAAGGCAAAAGGGTCATCATCCTGGATGATATGGTCGATACAGCAGGTACAGTTGTTCAGGCGGCAAATGCTCTTTCCGAGGCAGGCGCTCTCGAAGTTTCCGTCTGCTGCACGCATCCGGTCTTGTCCGGTCCGGCAATTGATCGCATCCAAGACTCTAATATCAGGGAATTTGTGGTCACTGACACCATTCCGTTGAGTGAAAGAGCGGCCGGTTGTAAAACAATAAAAGTATTGTCGGTTTCCGGCTTGTTGTCAGAAGCCGTGCGACGCATCTACTATAACGATTCAGTAAGTTCATTATTTATTTAGGAGGAGAGGGGTAAATGGAAGTAACCGATTTGACGGCGCAAGTCCGTAAAGAACAGAAGAAGGGTCCAGCCCGCCGTCTAAGGCAGCAGGGATTTGTGCCGGCTATTTTTTACGGTGGGTCCACGGAGAACATTTCGCTGACCGTGAAAAGCGCTGATCTGTTAAAATTGCACAAGGAGAAGAAAGATCACGCGTTTATCAAACTGATTATTGATGACGGCGGCAAGAAAGTGGAGAAACTTTCACTGATCAAGGAGCTGCAGGTTCAGCCACTGACGGGGATATTGTATCATGCGGATTTTTACGAAGTGGACATGAAAAAGAAACTTGTGTTCGAAGTCTCCCTGAATTTTAAAGGAAAGGCGATTGGTGTTGAGAATGGCGGCGAATTGCAGCATATCAAGCGTGATATCAAGGTCTTATGTCTTCCTTCCGATCTGCCCGATCATATCGATGTGGACATCACACCCATTGAGATCGGTCATTCTATCAAGGTAAAGGATATCCAGCTTCCTGAAAACCTGACTCATCTGGATCCTCCGGAGGCCGCGGTTGTATCTGTCGCCGCTGTCAAGGTTGTGAAGGTTGAGGCCGCCGCTGAAGAAGCACCGGTGGAGGGTGCAACGACTGCCGCAGCTGAACCGGCCAAAGAAGAAAAGAAAGAAAAGGAAAAATAAAGCTAAGCGATATCCGGGTGGTAAATCATGCTTCCCTCTGCTTTGAAAAAATTATTTTTTCGTTTTCGAAAAGAGGGGGAGCAAATGGCGAATCTGATCGTCGGTCTGGGAAATCCGGGGAAACGCTACGGGGCGACAAGGCACAATATCGGTTTCATGGTGCTGGAAAAACTCGCCAAAGAGTGGGAAGTAGAGTTAAAACATAAAAGTTTCAATGCATTATGGGGCAAAAGAACCATTGCCGGAAAGAATCTTCTTCTGGCCAAGCCTCAAACATTCATGAATTTGAGTGGTACTGCGGTAAGGCAGTTGCAGTCGTTCTTTAAAACGGATATCAGCAATCTCATCGTTATTCACGATGATCTCGACCTGCCTTTCGGGGCGATACGCCTCAAGTCCGGCGGGGGGACTGCCGGTCATAAAGGGCTGGCATCTATCGAGTCTAACTTGGGAACTTCCGGTTTTATGCGGGTGAGACTGGGTATTGGCAAACCAGTTGACAAATCCCGAATAGAGGGTTATGTGTTGGAACCTTTCCGGAAGGAAGAGCAGGAGGTGTTGCCGGAGGTTATCAGCCGGGCGGCCGATGCGTGTGCTGAAATTGTTTTAAACGGTCTGCAGAAAGCCATAGGCAAGTACCAGACAAAAAATATAAATTTTCTTAAAAAGGAGGAATAGTTGATGTTTAAAGACAAACGAAGTATTTGGACATTTTTACTGAGCGGTTTTATGACACTGCTCATGGCCGGTACGGCATTTGCCGGCGAGGCAGACATCAAGCTGCCGGACCTGACCCAGGTTAGCTTTATAGGAGGTCAGCTTTCCGGTATGATGATTCTCAATATAGGTTTGGTGATCTGCGTTATCGGGCTCATTTTCGGTGTGATGCAGTATGTGCAGACCAAGAATCTGCCCGCACACAAGGCGATGCTGGATGTATCCCAGACCATTTGGGAGACCTGTAAAACCTATTTATTCCAGCAGGGCAAATTCCTTATCGCGCTGTGGATCCTGATTGCCATCTGTATGATTTACTACTTCGGCGCTCTGTCCGGAATGCCCGCAGGAGAAATTGTGATCATTCTGATCTGTTCGATCCTGGGTATTCTGGGCTCCTACTCGGTGGCCTGGTTCGGTATCCGGATCAACACCGTGGCCAACTCCCGCGCCGCTTTTGCATCACTTTCCGGAAATCCCCTGAACATCGTGAATATCTGTCTGCGTTCCGGCATGAGCGTTGGACTTCTGCTGGTCAGCATCGAACTTTTCTTCATGATCATCATTCTGGGCTACATCCCCAAAGAAGTAGTCGGTCCCTGCTTCATCGGTTTTGCGATCGGTGAATCTTTGGGCGCTTCCGCTCTGCGTATCTGCGGCGGTATCTTCACCAAGATTGCCGACATTGGTTCCGACCTCATGAAGATCGTCTTCCATCTTCCCGAAGACGACCCGAAAAACCCCGGTGTTATCGCTGACTGTACGGGCGACAACGCGGGTGACAGCGTCGGCCCCACGGCAGACGGTTTTGAAACTTACGGTGTTACCGGCGTTGCGTTGATCGCCTTCCTGGCCTTGGCTCTAGCCACCAACCCGGCAATGGGCGGCAAGCTCATCATCTGGATTTTCGCCATGAGAATCCTCATGATCCTCACCTCGCTGCTTTCCTACTTTGTCAACAATGGTATCAGCAACGCTGCATTTGCGGGCAAGAAAGAATTCAATTTTGAACATCCGCTGACCAACCTGGTCTGGATTACCTCGATTGTTTCGATCGCTGTGACTTTTGCTGCCAGCTATGTCCTGCTGGGTTCCGACCTTGCCCCTGAGTATGCAGATCTCTGGTGGGCGTTGGCGGTCATCATCAGTTGCGGAACCATCGCTGGCGCCTTGATTCCGGAATTCACGAAAATCTTCACCAGTACCTCATCCCGTCACTGTGAAGAAACCGTTAACGCCTCCAAACAGGGCGGTCCTTCTCTGAACATCCTGTCCGGTTTCGTCGCGGGTAACTTCTCGGCTTTCTGGATAGGTCTGGTGATTGCGTTTTTGATGTTTATTGCTTATCTGGTTTCTCAGAATCAGGCGGTTATGGCCCTGATGCCCAAACAGTTTACATTTGCCGCACCGGTGTTCGCATTCGGTTTGGTGGCCTTCGGTTTCCTCGGAATGGGCCCGGTAACCATCGCAGTCGACAGCTTCGGGCCGGTATCCGACAACGCACAGTCCATTTATGAACTGTCAATGATCGAATCCCGCAAAGATGCGAAAGATGTTGTCAAGAAGGCATACGGTATTGACCCCAACTTTGAACTGGCCAAGCATTACCTGGAATCCGGCGATGGTGCGGGCAATACCTTCAAAGCGACAGCCAAGCCCGTGTTGATCGGCACCGCCGTTGTCGGCGCTACCACCATGGTGTTCGGCATCATCATCCTGCTTGCCACACTTGGACAAGCAAAGGATCCTAATTTCAATATTGCCGCTATGCTGTCTCTGGTTCAGCCGGATATCATCCTGGGCCTGATCGTCGGCGGCGCAGTCATTTATTGGTTCACCGGTGCTTCGACCCAGGCCGTGACCACCGGTTCTTATCAGGCCGTTGTGTACATCAAGAAGAATATCAATCTGGATAAAGCCGAAGCCTCCATTGAAGACTCCAAGAAAGTTGTTCAGATTTGTACCCAGTATGCGCAGAAGGGTATGATCAACATTTTTATCGTGATCTTCTTCATGTGTCTGGCCCTGTCGTTCTTCAACCCCTACTTCTTCATCGGCTACCTGATCGGCATTGCCTTCTTCGGCCTGTTCCAGGCGATCTTCATGGCCAATGCCGGCGGTTGCTGGGACAACGGCAAGAAGATTGTTGAAGTTGACCTGAAGATGAAAAACACCCCGCTGCATGAAGCCAGCGTTGTCGGCGACACCGTCGGCGATCCCTTCAAAGATACGTCTTCCGTTTCTTTGAACCCGGTCATCAAATTTACGACCCTGTTTGGTCTTCTTGCAACAGAAATCGCAGTGACCATGACGAACCAGAACCTGAAGTATGGTCTGGCCGCCGTCTTCTTTGCGATCGCTTTGATTTTCGTGTATCGTTCCTTCTACAGCATGAGAATTTCTGAAGAAAAACTGGGTGAATAATTAACACAAACCCTTGAACTAAAAAGGCGCTCCCCAAAAGGAGCGCCTTTTTTATTACATTCTGCGGCTGTCGTAAGCCCAGTGCAAAAGGGCCTGGCGCTGTTTGCGCCGGCAGTTAAGATCGCCTGCCGGACAATGTTTACGCAGCTGGGCGATGTGCCTCTGCATGGCTTTCCAACGCTTGATCTGCCTTTCATCGTCCGGGCAGCGACGGCCCATGTAGTATCGGCAATACCATTGAAACCAGCCGCGGGGATCGTCAGGGTAAATCCAGCCTTTGGCAATCCAATACGAGAGGGGTTTTGACGCGTTGACGCCAAAGCAGTTCAGCTTCGGATCATGCCGTTCGGGAGAGAGTTTGGCTTTGGAAAACCAGGATTGGGGGAATTCATTTTGGCAGTCTGTCATATATTTTCCGCCGAAGACACCCATTTCCAGCATTTGTTTCGGTGTCAGTTCCGGCCGGAATTCAGGGTCGAAATCTCTGCCGACAGGTTTGGTCAAAAAATAATGGTAATCTTTTTGCATCCTATCATTGACGATGATTTCTTTCTGCTTCATTTCCGCTGCCTGTGCCGTAAAAATACTTTTGATAAGGATCAGCGCGTCAAGATACGTTCAGACCATTACTGTGGGTGTGTATCTGTACGCGCCAGATTTTCAAAGGTGGTGAACTTGTCCAGAAAGGCCAGTTTCACGGATCCGGTGGGGCCGTTTCGTTGTTTGCCGATGATGATTTCTGCAACACCTTTATCAGGATTATCATCAGACTTGTTGTAAACTTCATCACGATAGATAAAGGCGATGACGTCCGCGTCCTGTTCGATGGCGCCCGATTCACGCAAATCAGCCATTTGCGGTCTACGGTTCGGACGGTCTTCCACTTTCCGGTTCAGCTGGGACAAAGCGATCACGGGCACCTTCAGTTCTTTGGCAAGGGCTTTGAGCGAACGGCTGATTTCCGATATTTCCTGCTCGCGGGAATTTTGATAGGTGCTGGCTCTCATCAATTGAATATAGTCCACGATAATCAACCCGAGGCCTGATTCCGCCTTGAGCCGTCGTGATTTCGCTTTCATTTCCAGAACGGTAATCGCCGGTGTATCGTCTATGTAGAGAGGCGCTTCCGAAAGCCTGCCCGCTGCTGTCGTCAGTTTCGGCCAGTCGGTTTCTCCCAGATATCCTTTACGGATTCGTCCTGAATCCACCTTTGCCTCGGACGAGAGCATTCTGAAGGCCAGTTGTTCCTTGGACATTTCAAGCGAGAAGATTGCTACGGGTGTCTGGGTTTCCAGTGCGGCAAACTGAGCGATATTGAGCGCGAAAGCGGTTTTACCCATGCTGGGACGGCCGGCGATAATGATCAGGTCGGAGTTCTGCAGACCGGAAGTCATATCATCGATTTTATCAAAACCGGTGGCCACGCCGGTGATCAGCGCCTTGCGCGCGAAGAGGTCTTCGATGGCCTTGAAGCTTTCCCTGACGATATTTTTAATGGGGTAGAAAGAAGTCCGGATTTTATTTTCAGATATTTCAAAAATTCTGTGCTCCGCTTTATCCAGTACCTGATCAACATCGGAACCGGTTTCGTAGCAGCTATTGATGATTTCCGTGGCTGAACCAATCAGCCCGCGCAGAATCGCTTTTTCTTTGACAATCTTTGCGTAGTTGGAAACGTTGGCGGCTGAGGGGACGTTATCCACCAGTGAAGCAAGATAAGCGGTACCGCCTACGGAATCCAGAAGGTTCCTGTCTTTCAGGGCGTTGCTCAAGGTAATCAGGTCAACAGGCTCGTTTTTGTCGGCAAGATCGGCGATGACGGAAAAAATTTTCCGGTGCGCTTCATTGTAAAAATCATTCTGGTTGATAATTTCCTGTGCTGCATTAATAGCATGATTCTCCAGCAGGACACTGCCCAGAATGGATTGCTCCGCTTCAATATTCTGCGGAGGAAGCTTATATAATGCAGGGTCAATATCTTTCATGACTCTTCGCCGACAACATTCACTTTCAGTTCTGTTTCAACACCGGGGAGCAGCTTGACCCGCACTTTGAATTCGCCCAAGGATTTGATCTGTTCGTCGTGCAGGATCATTTTACGGTCGATGTCGAAGCCTTTTTCTTTGAGGGCCACTTCGATATCTTTGGAGGTGACTGAACCGAAGATCTTGTGCTGGTCTCCTACTTTTCGAGGTAAAGTCAGCGTAACCTGTGCCAGACGTTCAGCCAGTTCCTGCGCACCGGTCTTCTCTTTTTGTGCTTTTCGCAGGATATTCTTTTTTTCAAATTCATAGGCTTTGATATTTTTATCGTCAGCCTCGACTGCCAGTCCTTTCGGAATCAGCAAATTGCGGGCATAACCATCATTGACTTTTATCAGATCGCCGGCCTTGCCCAGAGAAGGTACGTTTTGTTTTAAAATAACCTTCATGGAAACCTCCTGCCATCATTGAATTGTTTATAATATCAAGTTGTTGACTGATCTTTACGAAAATATTTTCGAAAATCGACCCAGATATCGAATAACCCTATCGCAGCTATTGCTATCATAAGAATTTGCTGAATCGCAATTAAAAAATAGCCCAGCCAGCGGAAAAAGAAGGGGATGTTTTTATGCTGAAAAAAGAAGCTAACAATAGCAAGACCTTGAAGCAGATAGATAGCAGATACAACCAGAAAAACATTCAGTCCCCAAAGACGGATATTTGTTTGTGCAAGCAAACTCAAAGCGCCGCCTGCAATAAAAAACCACACCAGCCAGCCCGGCGCCCGCCATTCGCACAGTGCGGAAAGTTGAGGCAGAATCATACCGGTTTTGAACAGGATTCTGTTCCCCATGAGTGTGTTCATCCAGACCGTGAATAATACTGTAATAATGCAAAGGGCGGGGAAAATTCCTGTAAAAAGTTTAATGACGGTGGGTTTGCTGTCTTGAATCGCTTTGAGTTCTTCGGGTGTTAAAGGCAGCTGGCTGTATAATTTTATGTTTAGTTCAACAGCCTGCGTGAAATATTTTTCAATCAGTTGCCATGGGCTCATCGAAAGCTGGGATGCGCTGTAGAAGACATAAAAAGCGATTGCGCCCAGGAGAATCAAAGCGGGCAGGATCATGATGATTTCAACGGAATAATTCTTTTGAGCTGTTCGGGCCATTGCCATGCCGACCAGTCCCATTGAGGTCAGTGCAAACAAGGGCAGGATGGAATGTATGGACGCTAGGAGGACTGCCATGCCGCAAAGCACAACCCCAAAAGCAAGCAGTGTCTTGGTTGGATCATTGAGCAGGTAAAGGACAAATAAAACCGTCGGCAACATCATGAGGAACAGTAAACCGATGAAGGGAATCAGGGAAGCTGCTGAAAAAAATGTAATAATCAGCAACAGTCTGAAAAACGGACTGTTTGAAGAGAATAAACTTGTGTTTGCCAAGGGTATAACCTGTGCCGAAAAAACGTCTATGATATTGAAAAAGTTTCTGCCAGCGGGTAAATCAATTCCGGCCGGTCCAAACTAGGGAAAAACCGGCCGGAATATTTGAAATTTTCTTTATCTGCCTTCCGCGGTAACAAAAGGCATGATTGCGATGGTGCGGGCGCGCTTGATGGCAACGGTCAGTTCTCTCTGGTGACAGGCGCAATTGCCGGTGATTCTTCTGGGCATAATCTTGCCGCGTTCTGTGACAAAATTACTGAGGATTACAGGGTTTTTATAATCAATTTTAATATTGGAGTCCGTGCAGAATCTGCAGAATTTCTTTCTGTGAAAAAATTTCTTGTGAGCCGGACGTGATGGTCTTTCGCCGTTGGATACAGCCATGTTTATTCCCCTTTCGTTGAATTTTCTTCCCGGGTGATGGTTTTTCTCGGAGCCGGCCTAGCGGGTCTGGCTTCGCCTGCGGCGGCCTTTTCGTCTTTATTGGCCGCTGCATTCTCAGTCTCAATGCGGATCTGGGAGCGTTTGACTTCCGCTGCCGCCACTTCCGCATCCATCCCTTCGCGGGTGACCGCACCTTCCTTGTTTACAGTCATGAATTTTAAAACCCGGTCATCGATTTTAAAATTTCTTTCCATTTCAGACACGATGGATCCTTCACCGGCATAGTCGATGAAAAAATAAAATCCGTCTTTCTGTTTTTTGATTTCGTAGGCCAGCCGCCGTTTGCCCCATTTTTCAGCTTTGGCGATGACCCCCTGACGTTCGGTGATGATATTGGAAGATCGCTCCATAATGGCGTTGATTTCTTCCTCCGTCAGGTCCGATTTGACAATAGCGACAACTTCGTATCTTTTCAAAATTTCCTCCTTTCGGGTCTATAGCCCCTGACACAGTTCAGGAGCAAGGGGAGTCCCTATTAAATTGTGAACGCGATTTCTATACCATGCCCAGTAAAAAATCAAGAACTATTACAAGGTGGAATTACAATAGAAATTATCATGCCGGCAAAGAGGCTGTGTCGCAATTCAGCATGGTCATAACCTTGCAGGTCACACGCTGCGAGACGCCTCTCAGGCGTCGTGGCAATCTCGTGTATTCGGCTACTTAGGAGATTGCTTCAGTCACTGTTGCTCCTTCGCAATGACATTGAGACACAGTCTCAAAGGCCGGAATCCAGATGTTATCCCCCCCGAATACCCTAATAACCTGAAGGTCACGCGAGGTCACGCGAGGGCACGAGTGCGGGGAACTAGTTCCATTATTACTGGATTCCGGACCGCGCTTCGACAGGCTCAGCGACCGTCTTTGGGGCAGGGGAGGTTGATTTTGTCTTCTTATTTCAATACATTGCAGGATCTACAGATCTTTTTCATGAATGGGGCTTGATGATGACCTTGATGGAATCCTGGCCTTCCGACACCAGCTTAAAACCTTTTGCAACATCGGTCAGAGGAAGTCGATGTGTGATCAGATCGTCAACAACAACCTGGCGCGATTCTATCAGATTCATTGCCTCTGCAATATCATCAGGTCCGCAGTAATATGAAGTCTGGATGCTTATTTCTTTCATCCAGAAATCATTGACAGGTACCACGACTTGCCTGTCCGGAGCGGGAACGGCAAACAGAACAATCACGCCGCCCTTATCCACACATTTCCATGCCTGTTCCACCGCTGAATCGGCGGATGCACACAGGAGTATGACATCAGCCTTTTTACCATTCTGAAGAGCCAGCTCATCGGGGACATGCTCATCAGCGTTCAGTGTGATGTCGGCCCCCATCCGTCTGGCAAATTCCAGTTTTTTCGGGTTTATGTCAACGGCTATGACTTTACATCCTTTTGCCTTGGCCAGTTTGATGTTCAGCAGTCCGCCCATTCCGCACCCGATGACCATTACGGATTGTTCTTTTTTAACGCGGGCACGCCTCTGGGCTCTGACGACGCAGGCAAGAGGTTCAATGAATGTACTCTGGTCATAGCTGATACTTTCAGGCAGCAGATATGTTCCTCGTTCCAATAGAATTTCCGGTACCAGGATGTATTCGGCAAAACCGCCGGGGAGGCGTTCACGAACTTCTGAGCACTGGGGTTCATGTCCGTTTTGGCAATAAAAACATTTTCCACAGGGCACCTTCGGGGCGATGAAAACACGGTCGCCGGCGTGATATTTCTTTACATCAGATCCCGTGGTGACCACTTCGGCGCCAATTTCATGACCCTGTACCAGCGGAGCTCGCGGTAATCGATACCATTCGACAATATCACTGCCGCAGATGCCGCAGGAGATCACCTTGACCAGTATTTCCTTTGGCCCGGGAACAGGAGTTGAGACTTCTTCGATCCGGATATCCTGATTATTATACCAGAAGGAAACTTTCATTGATTCTTCAATGCGTGATAAAGATCCAGGGCCTCTGCCGGAGTCGCGTTATCATGGACGACGGCCCTTACAGCCTTGATCATAGCGACGGGAGCATCGGACTGAAAAATATTGCGCCCCATATCGACGCCGGCGGCGCCCTGCTGGATGGCGTTATACGCCATTGTCAATGCATCGGATTCGGGTATCTTTTTCCCTCCGGCAATAACAATCGGTACGGGGCAGGATGCTGTAACCGTTTCAAAATCTTTATCGATGTAGTAGGTCTTGATGTAATGTGCGCCAAGCTCCGCGCAGATCCGGCAGGCCAGTCGGAAGTATTGCGCGTCGCGGGCCATGTCTTTGCCGACGGCAGTCACAGCAAGCGTGGGTATGCCATAGCGGGTTCCGATATCAACCATCCGGGTCATGTTGATGATGGACTGTTTTTCATATTCTCCGCCGATGAAGACCTGAACCGCCATGGCACAGACGTTTAAACGAATGGATTCTTCAATGTCCACGGCAATGTCCTCATTGGACAATTCCTTGAGAATGCTGGCACCTCCTGAAACCCTGAGCACGATGGATTGAGGCGTTGAAGGCGGGATAACGCTGCGAAGCATGCCGCGGGTCAGCATCAGGGTGTCTGCATACGGTGCCAGGGGCAGGATATTAATATCGACCCGTTCTAAACCGGTGGTGGGCCCCTGAAAGTAGCCGTGATCGATGGCCAGCATGACGGTCCGACCGGAGGCAGGATTAAATATCCTTGCCAGTCTGTTTTTCATTCCCCAATCCTGAGAATTCATTCCTTTAAGGAAAAATCCCTCCGTTTTCTGCGGGATATCGGTATAAAATATTTTAGCTTCTTTGATTCCGTCTATGTCCGCCATGGAACGTGCTCTCCTTTCCAATCCTGAAACTTGTATTGCCAGTTCATGCCTGGATGCTCTTGTCACTGGCTTTATTACAGTCCTGTATTTTTTTCAATACTTGTATCAGTTTATGCTTAAAAAGAAGCCGGTCAGCAGGGGGTCGTGTAAAAAACGCTGTGAGATCAGGGTGTAGAAGAAACGTTTTCTTCCTTTGTTTCGTCTTTTTCTTCGGAAGCACGAGCCGGTTCTTCCGGTTTTGCTGTGTGGAAGTCATCCCGCAGCCCTTCGTAAATATAAAGAACGGCGGAAACATAGATATCACTGTGATTGTAGGCGAATACGGCTTTATATTTAGCGTCGTGATCAGCGATGTTGTTTCCTGAAAGATTATGCCTGTAGAGGTAATTCTCTATGCTGAAAATGGTATCTTCGAGGGAGAATGGATCCGTATCCTCATGAATGCCGTTCGAATCGATGAAAAAAGCCAGCAGCGACGACGGGATAAACTGTCCCCACCCGATCGCCCCCGCGTAAGAACTGGTGAAATACTGAGGCGCGTGTCCCGTCTTCTTTGAAAATTTATAGAGAGCCGTGATTTCCCGGACGGCAAATTTTTTCCGTTTTGTAAAAACGTATTGTGAGACCAGCGAATTGAAAGCGTAGAAATTACCCCGCTGATGACGGTCGGCAAAATTGGTTTCAATGCCTACGATAGCGGCGATCAACTCCTTGTGGATGCCGTGTTTTGCTTCGGCCCTGTTGAAGATAGCTTTATGAGCTTCGATGAATGTCCTGCCTTTTTCAATTTTGGCATCTACGCCAAGTCTTGCGAAGTACCATTCCCTGTCTCGTTTCTTGTCATGATCGACCTGTTTTTCGGCGGCCTTCTGGAAGTAACGGGCAATGGAGGAGTGGATTCTGAAGGATTCGTGCCGGGTCTGTTCGTCAAACCATTCTTCGGGAACTCCGTTTGCGGCCAGACGCTGTTTCAGTTCAATCATTCTCTCGGCCAGAACTGCTTCCGAAGGTTCATCGAATTCGGGAAGTGTTGAGAGACCTTCCGATGTTTTTTCCTCCGTTGAAAGGGTTTCTGAACTGGAATCTGTCCGGGTTTCCGGGCTCTTTTTGACATGCCCGCCGCTTCCCGAACAGGCAATGAGCAGGATGGTCATCGCGGATGCGATCAGAAGATAGCTGACTCTCATGAGCAATTCCTTAAACAATAAACAATGATGATTTTTGCAGGAACAGTAATCCTTCATTGGTATTGTAAGATAGTTTTTCTCAGGGTAATGCAGTCCTGAAACTGCTGTTCCCTTTTTGCGGATATGATATAGGAAATTAAATCCTGTAAGTCAATTTAATAATGACTTCAAAATGCAGGTTGTCGGTCACAACATAACTTTCAAGAAATCAGATATCCATGATGATCAGTTTGTCCCCGCCCGGACAGACTGTGTCATAATTCAATTGTTTGTCATTTCGAAGCGAAGCGAGAAATCTTGTTTTCAATAAATACAATGCATTAAGATTCCTCACATACGTTCGGAACGCGTGACCCGAAGGGTTATGACATTTTCTCTAATTACGACACAGTCTGGTAGGACGGGGGATCAACCAGTTTGTTCAATGATCCATCAATCTGCTTTTGACACGGTATTGGACATGATCAATATCTGTTCAAGGTCCGCCACCTTTCTGGAAAGAGCAGTGTTCATCTTCTGCTGTTCCTGCAATTCCTGGATGGCATTCTGCTGCTCTTGAATGACCATCTGTAGTTCCCTCATTTCGGCTTGATGCTTCATGTCCTGTTCCTTGATCGCTTCCACCAGCACTCCGACCAGGCTGTCATAATTCACACCGGTAGCGTCTTTATCGCTATGCGCAACAACCTCCGGAATCACTTTGTCCACTTCTTCCGCAATTAATCCCACAGAAGACTTTCCGCTTTCTTTCCAGTTGAAGCTCACTCCCCGGAGTTTTTTCACAGTCTCCAGTGCGTTTTCGTAAGTTTTGACATTGGTTTTATAAACAAGAGAACTCGTGGGAACAAAAGACAGCGCATAAACCGAATTGGTAAATGTGGCAATACCGTTATTATCTATTGTCATCCGACGGGTGCCCGCTCCCGAAACGGCTGTTCCCAGGTCGTTGATGACAAAACTGCCAGAGTTGGACCCGGAGGCGTTGGCTCCCACAACAAACGTTTTCAGGGGATCCCCGCTTTCATCCGTGCGCACCAGCATGAAAGCCGCGGTATCTGTCGGCCGGTCCATGCGGAAAACCGCCTGTTCGCCGACAACATGCAGCTGTCTGACCGGAGCGGAAGTTCCGATTCCGACGTTTGTGCTCACTGTCGAACTGTTCACATATTTAATGCTGCCCAGTACCAGGCTGTTGGACTGAGAAACGTAGGCTTTGTTTCCGATGGCGGTAGCGTTAGTGACCGAGTCTGATGTTCCGTCAATATTGGCATTAAATCCAATTAAGGTGTTATAATTTTCAACGGAATTTGCAGCACCGGCCGATGGCCCGATAAAAATATTATAGGCGCCGGTAGTGTTGTTATTGCCGGCATAACTTCCAAGAAATGTGTTATATGCACCAGTGGTGTTTTCGAAGCCGCTAAAATTTCCCATAAAGGTGTTGCGTTCTCCGGTGGTGTTGGAAGTTCCAGAATAATACCCTATGAATGTGTTCGAAGAAGCGGTTGTTTTGGAACCGGCATAAAATCCAAGGAATGTATTGGCGCTACCTACGATGTTAGCCTGGCCGGCATTTTTTCCGATAAAGGTGTTTGCTGCACCTGACGCAGGCCAGGTGCAAACATTACTGCTTCCGGCACCATCACCATAGAAAGTACTACAATAATCCTCCGTCCCTCCCGAGGCGGTTCCTGAATAAGACGACAGCATTATAACCAATGTCAACAGGATAAAGCATTTCCTCATAAACTCATTCTCCTTTGTTTTATATCATTCTCATTTCACTATGACATAATCTTGACAAGTTCAATAGATGTTTCGTCAAAAACAAAGATTGTCAGCCGTTTTTTTAACATATCATAATAAATAATATTTTTGAAATTATCAGAAATGCAGGGACGAGGCAGGCATGTTGGCACGAAGACAGCTTTTCATCAGAGGCATGACAAGTTTACATTCAATGATGCCAACGTCAATAATAAGGGATGAGAATCTCCATTTAATCAATCCGGGGAATCGGTTTTCTTCCTGCAAAATGATTTTACGTCAGACAAGTCCATAAACCGAAGATGTTTCCGCCAGAATAACCAGATTAAATAGACCGCAGAAAAAATCATAACCGGAAATTCAACAGCGTGATAACGCGGGATGTTATGAGTGAAGAAGATATGAAAAAGTTGAGAAGAGGCACACAGAATTGCAAAGGGCCAGCACGATGTGAATAGAAGTCCGAAAGCAGAAAGAGAGATCAGTACACTGAGTAACGGATAATCACCGAATGCAAATCCCCGCCATGCAAACAGCGGAAGCGTCTTTAAGTAGTTTTTAAAAAAACTTGAATCAAACCGGGTGATGTCTGTAAATCCTGCCCGGTTTTTTTCCATCAGGACTCCGGCATAATAACCTCTGTAAAAGTATTGGAATTTCGATGTCCATTCGGGATGATAGGCATCTTGAGGAAAAGGGGAGCAGTTGACGCGTTTCGAACCCATGTCAAAGCAGATTTCGCGGTTCAGCTTCTGGCATTTTCCGCCTTGAAAAAAATCTCGTTGCGTAATGTCTAAAAAAGATTCCAGATATGGTTGAATTGCCGGATGGGAAAAAGCATAGGCCATACACAAATGCTCACGGGAAGTGGGCTCTGCCGTCAAAACCAATCTTACCGAAGCGACAATTTTCCCCCGTTTGGCAATCGCCGGATCATCAAAAAAGGTATAGTTTCTATACAGCCACGGGGCTGTGACAACAAACAATGCCAATAAAAGGATCAAAGCTTTTTGTTTGTTGTTTACAAACAAAACAATCATAAGCGGGATGGATATGTAAAGAAATTGTGCCTTGGTTAAAGAAAGGAATCCCAGGCATGTACCAAGCAAAACCGGGGCTAAATATCGTGAATCCATCAGCCTGCCTTTCATCATTTCAAAGAAGATCATGGAGCTGACGAGAACTAGAAAAGCGGCGAGCGCTTCATTGTTAAAGTTATTGATCAGCCTGGGCATGGTGCCAAAAAGAAGCAGGGAGACCATCAGCAAGAGGCCGAGAAAAACCCTGCTTCCAGTTTTGAAAAAAAGGTATGCCGCCGCAAGCCCGATGGATATGGAATAAAGGAAGATGTTGATGATTTTCCATATGTAAAAGTAACGGGAGGATAGTGCGTCGACAGGAATATTCTCTAACGAAGCAATAAGAATAACGCCCGCTGCCAGTAACGGCCATGCCGGTTCCCTGGTCATGTCCGGTTTTTCCGGACTGCCTGACGAAAAGGATGAATTATGGATGATATTATAGGCAATTGTTAAATGATCAAGCCCGTCGCCGGTGATGGGTTCACGGTTCACTAAACTGAAAAAAATGCTGCATGCCATAAGAGCGGACACAACGGTTATGGCAATAAATTCTCGTGCACCGGGCGTAGTAAGAGACTTCTCCATAGCTGACCGATTATGGTGTTTAGTATGGCGTCAATAGCTGGCTATTTACCAGGGTGAACATGTTGCATATTTCACATCTTTTGGTTCATCTTCATGCACTTCTTATCGGTAAAGTTCTTTGAGCTGCTGAATCTGCTTCCGGTGCAATTCTTCCCGGTGTTTTACATTTTCAGCATCTGCTGCGGCCTTCGGATTATGGTATACTTCATCATTAACGGTTTGCTGTTGAGCACCTATCGATGCCAGTTTTTCCGCGCTGGGAATATAACGCATCATCTTGCCGTTGTGGATATCATACCGGACGCCTGCCCTGGAAAGTTCGGGATTCCGGTCTACAATTCTTTTAAATTGTTCATCAGTTAAACCTTGCAGGGCCTCTGGCGTTATGCCTTTTTGCCAGGATACCGGCCGGGAAGCATTGGCTGAAGGTTTGGTTTGCTGCTTTAAAGTTGGCTTTTTCGTTTCTGCCGGTTGTCCAGAGTTTTCTTTGCTCAAATCCGCGATAGATAAAATAATAAATGCGACGCATATGATCACCACGGGGACGGATATGATATATCCCCAGTACCTGTTCCAGATTTCCCGCAAGCCTGTTGGTGAATTGAGTAGTTTCCCGCAGTGTGCGCATTTTAATGCTTCATTTTGAATCTCTTTCAAACAATATGGACATTTTTTCATAGACACTCCTAAAGCATTAATGAAAGTGTTTTCTTTTCAGTACGCCGTTTCACGGCTTATCTTTTTTTCTCTTTCAGGTTTGAAAGAGAAAGTCATGTTGTCTCTTGTCTGAGCAAAGAAATCCCCTTACTTCTTTATTACAATCCTTCGTGATTCTCAAGGGCGCAAAGTCTTGCCGGAATCAGAAATGAAGATAAAAAAAACAAGAGGTCACCCACCACCGTGATTAGCCGGCCCAACAAAACCGCCATGAGCAGATCCGCTTCCATCAAAAAACCGCTCAGCAGAAAGAGTAATACCGTTTCACGGATTCCCAATCCGGCCGGCGCCCCGGGGGTGATAAAACCTGCAAGCCAGGCAACAATATATACCCCTCCGATAAGCAGCCAGGTCTGTGTTTGAATTTCTGATCCAACATGAATGAGTACAAGGAGAATGGCAAATACGCCGCCGGAAAATGCCAAAAACAGCACTTCCATCAAGAATGACACCGCCACTTTCCGGCCAATGATTTGATGCAGTCCATACATAACAATCAATATCGTACCGGTCCAGAGACAAAGACTCAACAAGATCGGGAAATCCGGGATAAGCAAAGGTAAAACCAGCCAACCATATATCGCGCCGGATACGGCAAGCAGACCAAGTTCCCAAAAAGCTGTTTTTACCAGAATTCCACCCGACACCCCATTGGCCATTCCGGTTGCCTGTCTTGAGGCAAGATGAAAAATATTGCCGGGGATATATTTGGCCAGTTGAGATACTCCGTAAATTCTAATGGCCCACCATCTTGTTGCATTCACTCCAAACTGTGCCAGTAATCGTCGCCAGGACGATGCAAGCAGCAAATTGGCCAATCCATAGAGTAAGGCAAGTCCGAAAATCGCAGCCCAGTCTGCCGGTGTGATTTGCGAAAAATGGATACGGCTGTAATACTCTTTGATCCGGAAGGTTACAAAGACAATTCCGGTCAGAGCCAGTGCGGTTCCGAGCCAGTCGAGTGAACGGCGTAAATTATTATTCATGCGAGGTTCCGTGATCGACAAAGAAGCATGATCCACGGCAACGGGTTTCGCATTTCTACCACTTCAAAATACCTGGAGACCAGCTTGATGAAACGTTTTTTCGACCAATGCTGAAGGTGCCCTGGTGTGTTGCCCCAATTTGAGATATATTTACCACGGGCAAGATTAAGCACGCGCCAGAATGGTTCCCTTGGAACGCTGACGATCAAATACCTGCCCACGATCCTCTGCAGTGCCTGCAGTCCGGCATCCGGATGATGTAAATGTTCAAGCACTTCACAGCAGACGACAAGATCGGCGCTGTCCTGGGCTGCATCCAGATCGTATATACTGCGTGTTTTAAAAAGGGAAGGTGAAAGCTTCAGGCGCCGGGCGTTCTCGCTTGCAATTTCAATGACCTTTTTTGAAAAATCACATCCCCGGGCCTGTAGGCCATGTTCATTCCACCGCAATACCCAGTAGCCTTCGCCACATCCTATTTCATGGATTGATTCAGGAGACGCCCTGTCAACCAGAGAAAAGAGAGACGATTCAAACCCTTTCATCATCCATTTGATGAGAGGGTTTCCGGAAGCATACTTGTTGGATACATTTCCGACGAAAAATCCGTTTTCTTTTACACCTTCCGCAATTTTTATTTCCATCAAAGTGCTTTCTGGTTTTTAGAAGAATCACTATGATTGCTAACGTCTTTTGGACTGGTTCCAACGATGTTTTCATCTGTTTTCAACTGGTAAGTTCTGAATCGGATATCTTCCAGCAGTTTACGGTTTGCCGACAACAGATCCGCAATAAATGATATGAGAAAAGTCTGGAACCCCATGCCCAGAAGGATGGACGACAATATCAGGGACTGAATATGGCCGCTTCCTTCACCTCCTATGTATTTCCAGAGGAAACGCAATCCAATCAGAAAGCCGGCGAGAAAAAGTGAAGCGCCAATTGTTCCAAAAAAGAGAAAAGGCCTGTAGATTATAAAAATACGAAAAATTGTAAAAATGCTTTTCATGATATAGGAAGGGACGCTTTTGATCAGATGCGATGGCCGAAGCTGTTTGTTTACCCGGATCGGTACGGAAATTATGGCCATGTTTTTATGCCCTGCCTGGATGATGGTTTCCAGTGTGTAGGTGTAATTATTGAATACCATCATGTGTTGTGCCGCGGAGCGGCTCATGGCCCGAAAACCGCTGGTTGCGTCCGGAACATCTGTTTTGCTTGCCAGACGTACGACCCAGCTGCCCAACTTTTGCAGTATTTTTTTGAGCTGTGAAAAATCCTCTATGGATGAAATCGGGCGGATGCCGATTACTAAATCAGCACGATGCTGGAGGATGGGCAGGGCAAGAGCCGGGATGTCATCAGCGTTGTATTGATTATCCGCATCCGTGTTGACGATGACATCCGCCCCTAATTGCAAACAGGCGTCAATTCCTGTCCTGAATGCCCTTGCCAGCCCCATGTTGCCCACATGGCGAATAATATGGTCGACACCATAGGCTTTTGCAACTTCGACGGTCTTATCCATGCTGCCGTCGTCAATGATCAGCCACTCGACCGAATCAAATCCGGGAATGGTGCGGGGAAGCGCCGAAAGTGTAACAGAGAGCGTTTCTTCTTCATTGAAGCACGGTATCTGGATAATCAGTTTCAATGCTTAATAATCCCCTGGATAAATTTTTGTGTTGAATTCATACAAGCTTTTTTATCGCAAATAAATTTGTGTTTGATATCAATGCTCAAGGGAAATTTCACTTTTAGAAGAATTTGGCATAGATATCTGCAGACTTTAAATAGCAGTAACAGCTTGATTATATTGGTGGGCGATGTGAGACTCGAACTCACGGCACCTGGCTTCGGAGGCCAGTACTCTATCCAACTGAGCTAATCGCCCACGCGGGTTTTTTACTATATCCTGTTATAATCTTCAATGAATAAAATCGTCAGGAGGATTTGTCGCTCTGCTTTCTGGAGGTATGGTCCTTTCCCAGATAGTAATTGATCCAGGAGGACGTTTGGTAAAGATCCCAGTTGCAGGGGGGGACAATTTCCCGGGATAGTTGTTCTTCCTCACCATATTTTTTCAGCCTGGCATAGGCGCGGACATAAATGCAATGCCTCTTTCCGGGATAGACTTCACACCAACCTTTGTAGCTTCCGCCGCAGGCGCCGTTACGCTGGTTTTTCGGGCATTGCGACATCGGGCAGAGATAGGCGACGTCAATGAGGGCGCAGTCTCCGCAATCCCTGCAGTCAAAAAGCACAACCTTGGTCAAGTGCTCCAACTTGTGAAAGGGACCCTCCATTTTCGTCGCGTGCACTTTACCGCTCAGGCTCTTCATGAAGCCGTAAAGATTTTTCCCGGGTTCGTACATGAACCGGTGGAAGAAGCGGGAGAATCCGTAGGAGCATCCGATTTTAACATCAGGCAGCTGATCCGATAGTTTAACAGGGGCTTCGCGGTTGAGGCCCGTTTCCGGATCCTTTTCATAGTAATAAAATCCGCCGTCGATAGGGTAATCGAAATACCGCACCAGGTCTTTCCATTGCAATGCGAGAGATTCTCCCATCTCGACGATTGCATCAACCTGTTCGTATTTGATGTTGTGTCCTCCGATGTGCACGCCGCTGAAGCCCATGCCTTTGAGAATGGCATACATTCTGGCGGCGCGCAGGATTCTGGCACCTTGGCCTTTATCGGGGTCATTCCGCTCGCGATCCAGGTCTGCAAGAAGTTTGTCGGTGACGACTGATCCGGGCAGATCGTTGCGGTTCATCATTTTGGCCGCGCCGAACGGCAGGATGTAGATGTTTCCGATCAGCGGAATACTGAAACCGTTTTGTTTCATGTACAGCAGCACTTCATGAAATTTTCTGGCATCGTAGCCCAGCTGTGTAACGATAAATTGCGCGCCGGCTTCGATCTTTTTTTTCAGTTTGCTGTACTGGAGGAGCTGCTCCGCTTCTGTTGCCTTGAAGGGAGAGACCACTGCACCGGCAAAAAAATCGGCTGGCTGGTGACGAATGGTGCCTTTCATGCCCGGATATTCAAGCCCTTTGTTCATCTCCGATATCAACTGCAGAACATGAATCGGATCCAGATCAAAGACAGGCGCGGGCCTTCCCTGGTAGCCTGATACCGGGTAATCGCCGCTCATGACCAGCAGGTTCCGGACACCAGCGCGATCCAGGGCGTACAGGCTGCTTTCTATGGCATTACGGTTCTTGTCTTTGCAGGTAAAATGGACGAGGGGTTCGATGCCCAGACGGACAATTTCACTACCCATAAAATCGGCGGACATGGCAGGGGTCCCTCCCGGGTTGTCCGTGAGTGTCAGGGCAAAAATCTGGCTGTTGGAAACAGCCTGCCCGGCCAGAGCCAGGGCTTTATCCTGCGCGTCTTCCCTGGCGCCTCTTCCCGGAACAAGCTCCCAGGTGACCGGGAATACGGAGGGGTTCAATAGAGCTTCCTTGAATCGATTTTCCTGCATCGCTGTCCTTGATTTTTTTATTTGTGCGGAGAAAATCGCATTTACCGGAGAGCTTGTCAACCATTTTTATAAAAAGGTTCATGATAGAAGGGAGAAGGTGAAAGGGACAAGGAACGCTTCGACAGGCTCAGCGACCGAAGGAACAAGATGATCTTTCAACTTGAACCTTTCGCCTTTAACCTTGCTCCTCGATCCTTGTACCTCTTTCTTAAAGGTTGCAGTTGTTATGGAAATTTGATAATTAAAATTATGCATTGGGTAACGACAAAGCAAATGAGAACACTGATGTCCTTTGCGGTGGTTCTTTTGTCCTTATTTCTGTCTGCTCATGGTTTTGCCGCGACCGAAATTACCAACGTCCGCCACTGGGCAGCACCGGATCACACTCGTGTTGTTTTTGATCTCAGTGCCGATCCGGACTACCGGTTCAAAATCAGTGATAATACACTCACCCTCAATTTTTCCGGAACCTCTCTTCATCCATCGCTACCCGCAGAAAAGGTGATTGATAAACCGGGAATCCGTAAAATCCTGTTTCAATCTGCAGGTCGTGACAAGTGTGTCATTACAATTGTTCTGGGGCAGCATATCAAGACGGAAGTCTTCAAACTGAAAAAATTCATGGATAAGCCTGACCGTGTCGTTGTGGATATTATCGTTGGACAGGCGGCGGTTAAGGAGGACATTCCACAGGAACCAGTCAGGGTCCCTTCTGCGAAAAGAAGGGTGATTGTCATTGACCCGGGTCATGGAGGTGAAGATCCGGGTGCTATCGGCGCCAACGGAACTTATGAAAAGCATGTCGTGTTGGCCATTAGTCGTGAAATCAAAAAAGCAATTGACAAAATGCCCGGATATCGAGCGGTATTAACGCGTGACGGGGATTATTATGTATCTTTCAGCAGACGACTGAATGTAGCCAGAAAAACGAACGCGAGCCTTTTCATCAGCGTGCATGCTGATGCGGCCAGAAACCGTCAGGCCAGGGGCAGTTCGGTTTATTGCCTGTCCACAGGTGCCGCAAGCAATGAAGCGGCAAAACTGCTGGCGAACAATGAAAACCTCTCCGATATCATCGGTGGAGTGCCCGACGGAGAAGGTAACAATCAATCCGATGAGATCATCCTCAACATGTTTCAAACGAACACCATCAACCTTTCTAAAACATACGCTTCTCATTTGCTGGATCAGATCGGCCGCGTTCACTGCCTGAAATATACCAACTTCCATGAAGCGCCTTTCCGTGTTTTAAAGCTGCTGGATATTCCGGCTGTGCTCCTGGAAACCGCGTTCCTTTCCCATGATGAGGAAGAGCACCTGCTGAAAACGGTCAAATTCAGAAAAACCATTGCGTCGGCGGTTGCTTTATCTGTTGGTGAATATTTTTCGAGCGCGTCTTCGGCTGTGCTGGCTGCTGATGTGGACAAAACACAGGATAGACCAACCGAACCACAGCTGAAAAAGACTACAGAATCAAAACGTCTTCAAGTAACAACGATCACCTACCGCGTGAAACCTGGTGATAACCTCAATGCCATTGCCAGAAAGCATGAAACAACCCTGGCTGCCCTTTTGAAGCTGAATCATATCAAAATTGGCGATCCTCTCTATGTCGGACGAAAAATTCTGATTGAGGCCGGTAAAATTGAATCTGGTAAGCCGGAAGCGACCTCTGGAAAATCCCTGAAAAAATACACAGTAAAAAAAGGCGACACAATGTTTTCTCTGGCCAAAAGCTGTTCCATTACCGTCACAGAGCTGCGGCGCATCAATAACATGTCGGAATCCGATTCTTTATTGCTGGGGCAGAAAATCAAATTACCCCAGTAGGGCCGGAATGACGGAAACGGTGCGCCCGGAAATAAAAATTTTACCATTTCAAGGAGGTTAACATGACAGCAGCAACCGAACAGGCGTTGAGCGGACTGCGCGATCTTTCCATGATCAAATGGTACATTATTCCTCTTCTGGCCATTGTCTTTTATGTTTATTCGCGTGAAATCAAGGATGCGAGAAAAACCGGCGACTGGAATGCGGTTCTGGCCGGGTTGACCATTTTCGGCGTGGATTTCTTCAACGAGACCTGGAACGGCTGGGTTCTTCATTTTACTCAGCGTTCCGCATTCTGGACAACCCCCGGCGACACCGCACTGCGCACGATGGTCGGATGGAATATTGAAATCATGTTCATGTTCTTGCTGGTGGGCATTGTTTATTACAATACGCTTTCTGAAAGCAAAAAAGAAAAAATCCTGGGGCTTCCCGAAAAATGGTTCTGGGCAATCGGGTACAGCGTATTTTGCGTCTTTGTTGAATGCCTGCTGAACATCGGCGGACACCTTGTCTGGGAATATCCCTTCTGGTATCTGTCCTTCAAAGGTGTAT
This sequence comes from uncultured Smithella sp., assembly GCA_964394715.1. Classification (GTDB taxonomy): domain Bacteria; phylum Desulfobacterota; class Syntrophia; order Syntrophales; family Smithellaceae; genus UBA8904. The sequence goes on along the minus strand of CAYMYR010000001.1, from coordinate 59,204 downwards.
GGCTGATTTTCCTGATAGGCTACTTCCACTTCTTCTGCTTTGCTATTTTAGTCATCAGTCTCAAATCGATGAAGGCCAAGTTGACGACCCTCGGCGTCATTTACGCCGTGCCTGTTGTGATGAATGTCCTTGCTTTCGGATTCTGGGGCTGGCGGTACTAGGATAATGATGATACGTCATGCGCTGTTTTTTTCAACAGCGCATGACGCGATAGGTGTTTTACAGTAGGCTGTAGTCTTCGACAACTTTGTTGTATTTTTCGTGGATCATTTTTCGGTCGAAATCCCAGAATTGGGCCAGCATTATTTCCTGTTCGGACTTGCTGAAATATTCCTGGCAGGGATAAAAGAAATGTTTGTCTTCCTTCTCGATGTGTTTGGGATAGAAGTTTCCCAGTTCCCGTGCAAGACGGATAATTTCACCAAGCTTCTCGTCCTTTCCCGATAAATACAATTCTTTGGCGGCAACGATCTGTGCCGTGGTTTTTCTGCCCCATACATGTTCGTCAAGCAGTTCCTGCATGGTATTTTTCAGTTCGGGGGTCATGTCTTTTCCAGCAAGGTCCCGAAACAGAATTTCTTCTTCTTTGCCGTGATGGGTCCGGTCCGCATACATGCGGATAAAATCAACGGCCGCATCAATGATGAGAGGATTGATTTTTTTTTCAGTCTCCGCCTTGTCTATGTGACGCATCATATGGCCAAGCATTTTTTCAATCAGGCGATGTTCCCGCATTAAAGGTCCGATCGGCTTCATTGCTTTCTCCTCCTTTTGCTGTGATGATTGCATTTTGGTGAAAATCTGTAAATTCTATGTTTTCCATTATACCATTGTAGATCACGGATAGCTATTGCAACTTGGTTGCAATTTTGGTACACCCGCAAACAGTGCAGGGAGGCTGTTGCGGGTATTTATCGCGTGAGCTGCGTGCAAGGCAGGTGTTTGCCGGAATTATTTTGTAAATTCACATCAAGAAAACAGCCAGGGAAAAGGGTTGTCAATGATGAATGCAAAAAAAATAATACTGTTTTTCTTGATCGTTCTTTTATTTACAGTGAGCTGTAAACAGGCGGACAAGGTTCCCGGGGAAAATGCACGTCTCAAAGTTATTGCCACGATATTCCCGCTCTATGATTTTGCCCGAAATGTCGGCGGCGATAAAATCACGGTTACCATGCTGCTTCCGCCCGCATCCGATATTCATCACTACGAATTGAAGCCGGATGATATCATGCGGATCGGTGAAACGGATATTTTTCTTTTCACCAGTTTTGAAATGGAGCACTGGGCCCGCAAAGTAATCGATGCCATAGCCGGTAAGACGACCATGATGGCGGTGGAAACCGGGCAGGGCTGCTCTTTCCTGACGATACAGGAACCTCACGATCATCATTCAGGGTACCAATCCGGCCTGAAAGATGAAGCTGTTCATCAGGCGGCAGAGAAGGATCCGCATATCTGGCTGGACTTCGATAACGCGCAGAAAATGATCGACAACATCTCAAAAGCTTTCGTCCGCAAGGATCCAAAAAACAGGGAATTTTATGAAAATAACGCGAGGGACTATAAACTCAGGCTGGTTGGTCTGGATAAAAAATATCGTGAGCAATTGTCAGACTGCAGGACAAGAACCATCCTGCACGCCGGTCACAGGGCCTTTGCCTATCCCGCCAGCCGGTATCGTATAGAGTACGTGGCTGCCTACAATGTATCGGCGGACGCGGAGCCCTCGCCGCGGCAGATCCTGGCACTGATTAAAAAGATCAAAGATCAAAAGCTGCCGTATATTTACTATGAAGATCTTGCCGCGCCAAGACTGGCCGCGACCATTGCCTCTGAAACCGGCACAGGTCTGCTTAAACTCAGCAATGGACAGGACATCAGCAATAAAGACATTCAGAACGGTATATCGTTCATATCTTTGATGGAACGAAATCTCGAAAATCTGAAAAAGGGAATGCAATGCCCGTAATTCGCGTTGATGATCTGACTTTCCGCTACAACGGCATCGATGTGCTCAGCAACATTTCTTTTGCCGTGGAAAATGGATTATATCTGGGGATTGTGGGACCCAACGGTTCCGGTAAAAGCACGCTGATGAAGAACATCCTGGGCATTCTGCGGCCGGAAAAGGGCGGGGTGGAATTGTTCGGCAGGCCCCTTTCTGATTTCAGACAATGGGAAAAAATCGGCTATCTGCCGCAGCGTCTCAGCGCCCTGAATGCTCATTTTCCAGGGACAGTTGAAGAAATTGTTCAAATGGGTTTGACCCGAAAAGATCCGGATGCACTTGCGCGAACACTGGAGATGATGGCAATCGGCCATCTGGCTTCGCGTTTGATCGGCGAACTGTCTTACGGGGAGCAGCAGCGGGCCATGCTGGCCAGGGCGCTCATCCGGAGGCCGGAATTGCTGATCTTTGATGAACCGACCACAGCATTGGACCCGGAAACGCGGGAAATGTTTTATTCACTAACAGGTGAGATGAACCGGCAGGAGGGAACCACGGTTATTCTTGTGACCCATGATATCGGTGTTATCGGTCAGTATGCCCGAAATCTTCTTTATCTGGACAAGAAAGTCATCTTTTCCGGTACGTTTAAGGAATTCTGTTCTTCCCGGGACATGGCTGGAATTTTTGGCCCGTCAAGTCAGCATATCATCTGCCATCAACACGACCGCACCGGAGGGACTGTCTGATGGATCTGATGGAAGTCATGAAATACGGATTTGTCCAGCGTGCGATGATCGCGGGTGTTTTCGTTGCCGCCGTTTCAGCGCTGTTGGGAATGTTTCTCGTTTTACGGAGGTTTTCCCTGATCGGTGACGGCCTGGCCCACACGACCTTCGGCAGCGTGGCCGTTGTCCTTTTAATCGGTGTAAGTCCGGTTTATGTTACCGTGGCGGCGCTTCCGCTGGTGATCATTTCCTCCCTGGCTATCTACAAGTTAACGTCGTCCAGAAAGATCAATGCAGATTCGGCCATCGGAATCGTTTCTTCGCTGGGGATTGCTGCGGGTGTTGTCCTGGCCAGTTTGTCCGGTGGATTCAATGTTGATTTATTCAGCTATCTTTTTGGAAATATTTTGACGGTCAATAATACCGAACTGATTCTTGCTTTTATTTTATTTGTGGTAGTTTTAGCCGTGGTTGTTTATTTCTACGATGATCTTTTTGCCCTGACCTTTGATCAGGAGCTGGCATGCAGTATGGGGATCAACACCGGACGGATCAATATCCTTCTTTTCCTGCTGACAGCCGTTGCTGCCGTTTTGGCCATGAAGGTTGCCGGTATCATGCTGGTTTCCGCGCTGCTTATCCTTCCCGCACTCACTGCTCTTCAGATGTCCATGAGTTTCCGGAAAACAATGATTGCCGCGGTCGGCTTTGCTGTCGGAGCTGTTCTTTGCGGAATCGTCATCGCTTTTATGCTGAATTTACCAGCCGGCGCAATGATTGTCCTTTTGAACATCTGCTTTCTTTCCGTTGTTTTCGTGGTTAAAAAACTTTCCGTACCGAGGAGGTAAATCACGGTGTCGGTAGTTAAAATTTTTGCATCGTTTTCCAATCTTCTTTTTCTTCTGGCCATTGTGCCGGGAATCTTTCTGCCGCAGGCCGCGTATGCGGTTTCCTTTCTGGTCTTGCCTGCATTGATGCTTATACAAACCTTGACCCTGCTGCGTTTCCCGGGAGGTTTCCTTCATGAGCCAAAAAAACTTGTTTCCGGAGCCCTCTGGGGCAACCTGATGAACTATCTGATTTTGGGGAATCTGATTATTTTGGGAAGCATCTTCCTGATACCAGACGAAAAACTATGGATTGGCCTCGTTCTGGTTGCCGCCGTGCCTCCTGCGGTGGCGGTCTTGCCTCTGGGACTAAAACTGCGGGCCGATAAAATGTTGATCCTGGCAGGCTTTGCGGGAGCTTACATAGGTGCAATCATTCTGATGCCGCTGATTGGCATCGCATTTCTTAAATTTATTCCGGTTCATTACGATAAATTAATCATATTGTTCTTCACATTGATCATACTGCCGCTCATCCTGTCCCGAATCGCGGTTGATCGGAATTGGGATTCACAAATCATGTATTATCAGGGTACCATTTCCAATGTTTGTTTCTTTATAGTATTTTACGCTCTGGCATCCAGTAATGCAAATCTGATTAAAGAATGGCCGCTGGAAATCATTCTGATATCCGTTCTCGCGTTTAGCGTCATCTTTCTGATCTGTATAGTTCTGAAACTGATCGGCTGGTTTTATAAAGTATCCCCTTCAAAAATAAAATCGCTCATGGTTTTAGGAACCATGAAAAATTACGGAATGGCCGGTGGAATTGCCCTGTATCTTTTCAATCATGAAGCGGCTTTGCCTGCTTTGATCTTTTCTGTTTTCATGTTCGGTCAGGTGACCCTGATGAAATTCTGGTCAAGAAATGACTTTCCGGATCAGGAACCGGAGTCGTTTTTCCCAGATAACCCCCAGATAACTAACATTTGACAAAACGTGCATGCTGCCTATACTAATCTGTAATAACCACAGAAAGGAGATCAATCTATGGCTGTAAATTTACCCGAGCTGCCTTACGAGAGAGACGCGCTGTCCCCGTATATCAGCGCAAATACATTGGAATTTCATCATGGGAAGCATCACAAAACGTATGTGGACAACATAAATAAGTTGATTGCCGGGACTGATCTGGACGGGAAAACACTGGAAGAAATCATTGTCAATTCCGCAAAGGATCCTGCCAGGGCGGGTATCTTTAATAATGCCGCACAGGTATGGAATCATTCATTTTACTGGAAATGTCTGAAGCCTAAAGGGGGCGGAGCTCCGACAGGGGCTGTGGCCGCAATAATTAATTCCACCTTTGGCAGTTATGATAAGTTTGCGGAAGAATTAAAGAATGCCGGTGCAACACAGTTTGGGAGCGGTTGGGCATGGCTTGTTCTGGATGGAAATGATTTAAAAATAACTAAAACACCGAATGCCGACACCCCGTTGGTCCATGGACAAAAAGCTCTGCTCACGATTGATGTCTGGGAGCATGCCTATTATCTGGATTACCAGAACCGTCGGCCTGATTATCTTACGGCAGTCATCCAAAACCTGATTAACTGGGATTTTGTGAACTCCAATTTAGGATGATATCACTTCGGGTTTTTAATCGAGGAAACAATAAAAAAGACGGGAACTTATTAACAAGTTCCCGTCTTTTTATGAGAAGCATTTGCAGGATTACTAATTCTTTTTATCGACTCGGTCTTTGAGCTCTTTGCCTACTTTGAAGAAGGGCAGCTTCTTAGGCTCAACTTTAATTTTTGTGCCGGTTTTGGGATTTCTTCCTGTATAGGAACCATATTCTTTAACGACAAAGCTTCCGAATCCCCGGATTTCGATACGGCCGCCGTTTTTCAGCTCATCGGTAAAACCTTTGAAAACAAGGTTAACAACGTCAATTGCTTTTTTCTCCGTTAAATTAAGCTTTTTACTCAAAGCTTCAATAAGACCGGACTTGTTCATAGAGCCTCCTTAAGACTATTAACAGGATGAATCGCCTGATATTGTGATGCTGATCACCTTGCACGTCGGCGACTATTATTTATTTTTCAGCGATTGTCAAGAATATTTTTACCTTTTTTGACCACTGGAGTCTTTTATCAACTGACGGATTTCACCGCCTGCCAGGTGCCGCCACTGTCCTTCTTTAATGCCCTTCAAACTGATTTTACCGATGGTTTCCCTTACCAGACGGGTAACCTTACGGCCGGCGGCCTCAAATCCTCTCCGAATTATTCTGTTTTTCCCTTCACGCAGTGTGAGACTGAGCCAGGTGCTTTTGTCATTGATCTTTTCAATCTTTAAATTTTCCGGTTTGAATATCGTATCCGGTAATTTGATTCCGTTTACGATTTGTTTGAATTCTTCCCTGTTTAAACGGCCGGAAATCTTAACCCGATAGGTTTTGGGTACCTGAAAACGGGGGTGCTGAATTTTTTGCGCAAAGTCTCCATCATTGGTGAAAAGTAAAAGCCCTGAAGAATCATAGTCTAAACGGCCGATCGGGTAAACCCTTTCCGGGACATCTTTAATCAGGTCCGCAACAGTCGGCCTTTTCTGCGGATCGGACATGGTGGTCACATATTCCGCCGGTTTATGCAGTGCGATATAGCAGTGTGTGGTTTCCAGGGAAATGGTGTTGCCGTCAATACGGATGACGTCTTTTTGGGAATCAGCTTTGACGCCCAGTTCGGTAACGATTTTTCCATTGACGCTTACACGTCCCGATGTAATAAGCACTTCCGCGTGACGTCGCGATGCAATGCCCGCCGCTGCAATAATCTTCTGAAGACGTTCTTTCATGAATCATTATCATCCTCAGAAATCTCTTGAGAAATTTCCTGAGAAATCTGTTTCTCGAAGGATTCCTGCGTTATGGTTTCCTGTTCGCCGGCGTTTTCCTCTGCCGTTTCCAGGTCAAGTGCGCTTTGTTGTTCGGTAATTTCCGTAAGTTCCCTCATGGTCGGCAGATCCGTCAGTTCTTTGAGATTGAATACTTCCAGAAATTTCTTTGTGGTGCCGTAGATGATTGGTTTTCCGGGAGCATCCTTGCGTCCCATGATCCTGATCAGTTTCTTTTCCAGAAGGCCTTTGAGCGGCGCGCTGACGTCTACCCCCCGGACGGTTTCGATTTCCGCTTTGACAATTGGCTGCCGGTAGGCAACGATTGCCAGCGTTTCGAGTGCTGCGGGAGAGAGGGATCCGGGTCTTGTGCCTTTGAGCTTTTTGATCCATAGGGCCATCTCGGGCCTTGTGCGAAACTGAAAACCGCCGGCGACCTCCTGTATCATGATTCCATTCTGGCGTTCTTCATATGCGGTAATCAGTTTCTCTAGGGCGTCTTTCACTTCTGTTTTATCCACACCGTCCAGAACGGTGCAGATTTTTTCCAGCGGCAGGGGGGATTCGGACGCAAAAATTAACGCTTCAATAACGGCAGGTATGTTATCCATTTAAGACTCCACGGCCGGGAAAATTCGAATAACACCGAACGCCGCTGTCTGATAGGCCTTGACCATTTTGAGCTTGATCAGTTCCAGCAAGGCCAGAAATGTATAGACGATGCGGCGGCGGTCTTTTCGTTCTCCCAGCAACTCTTCAAAGGTGAGGTTTCTTTCGCGTGTCAGGCGATCCATAACATCGTTGATGATATCCGTCAGCGACAATTTCTCCAGGTCAATTTCCAGGAGTTCTTTGTTGTCCAGGCGTGAAACAATATTGTGAAAGGCTTCAATCAGTTCAAATATACTCGCTTCGATCAGTTCGTCATCCTCCTGTCGAGATCGGATTATATCTTCCGGGAGGACGGCGGATCGAACGAACACGTCCCTTTCGAGAAGAGGTCTTTGTGCCAGCTTTTCGGCTGCCTCCTTGAAAGCCTGGTACTCGATTAACTGGCGGACCAGTTCCGAGCGCGGATCCTCTTCCAGATCCTCTTCGGAGGGCTCCTCCGGTATGGGCAGCAGCAAGCGGGACTTGATATGAATCAGAGTGGAAGCCATGACCAGGTACTCACCGGCCAGGTCCAGGTTCAGTGATTTGATCATATGAATATAGTCGAGATACTGCTGTGTGATAAGAGCAATGGGAATGTTGTAAATGTCGATCTCGTTCTTTTTTATCAGATATAACAGCAGATCCAGCGGACCCTCAAAAATGTCCAGCTTGATTGCGTAATCTGTCGAAAGTTCTTCATTCATAGAAAAATCAAACGCCTTGCAGCAAGCCAGGAAAAATGAACGCTCGTCGGGCGTGAGCGGGATTAAATTTTTATCGCTTCACGAACCTCTTCCATTGTCTGTCTTGCGATTTTTGCAGCTCTGCCGTTGCCCTCAGCTATGATATCATGAATTTCCTGCAAATGGTTCTGGTAATAATCCATGCGTTCATGTACGGGCGCCAGGGATTCTTCAATACGGGACGCCAGCATTTTTTTGCATTCAATGCATCCGATCCCGGCGACCCTGCAGGCCTGGTTGATTTCAGCCACGGTCTCCGCGGGTGAATAGATTCCGTGAAATGTAAAAACATTGCAGATATCGGGATTTCCCGGATCTTTTTTTCTCATTCGCTGCGGATCGGTAAACATGGATGCGACTTTCCGGTGTAGCTCCTTTCCGCGATCGGACAGATAAATAGAATTGTCATAGGACTTGCTCATTTTCCGGCCATCGGTACCCAGAAGCTTCGGAACGCTTGTTAAAAGGGGTTCCGGTACGGGGAAGACTTCTTTATAAAGAAAATTGAAACGGCGGGCGATCTCGCGGGTCAGTTCGATATGCGGCAGCTGATCCACGCCGACGGGCACTCCATAGGCCTTGTACATGATGATGTCGGCCGCCTGCAGGACGGGATAACCCAGGAAACCGAAAGTGGACAGGTCCCGGGAAGTCAGTTCCGCCTGCATTTCCTTGTAGGTGGGATTACGCTGCAGCCAGGCCAGAGGGGTGATCATGGAAAGCAGCAGAAATAATTCTGCATGTTCTTTCACGGCCGATTGAACAAAAAGGGTGCTTTTTTTCGGATCGAGACCGGCGGCCAGCCAGTCGATCAGCATGTTCAGGGTATTGTCCTTGATGCATTCTGTAGAACTGTATTCGCTGGTGATTGCGTGCCAGTCAGCCACGAAATAAAAACAGTCGTACTTGCCGCTTTCCTGCAATTCCACCCAGTTGCCCAGCGCGCCGTGCAAATTTCCCAGATGCAGAAGGCCGGTGGGTCTCATCCCGCTGAGAATTCTTTTTTGAATCAAAACAAAAACTCCTTGCCACAGTTGAATAAATGCACCAGGGCCTCCGATTGTCAAATAAATAATGCGGAGGCCCTGGTTTTAATAAGAACTTAAAAAAACTATTTTACTTTGTCGGCCAAAGTCTTACCGGCCTTGAATTTGACAACTTTCTTCGCGGGAATCTTAATTGCTTTACCCGTTTGAGGATTCCTGCCTTCGCGTGCTTTTCTCTTTACGACGGAGAACGTTCCAAATCCAACCAAGCCCAGTTTTCCTGATTTTTTCAGTTCTTTGGTGACCGCCGAGACAAATGCATCCAGTGCCTCGGACGCCGCCGCTTTGGTAATCCCCGCCTCATCCGCCATGATTCCGACCAAATCTGCTTTCGTCATACTCTTACCCCCCTTTCATGAAAAGAAACATTTAATGAAATAATACGCCTTTTACGGCGACTCATAGGCTATCATGAACTTAAAAGATTTGCATGATTCTTGCGATTGTCCCGGGCTGTCTTTCAGAAACTGCACCCGACTCGCCATTGCGTTTTCTGTAACTCTTTTTGTATACTCGTTAGACGAAGCGTACCATGCTTCAAACTGGCGCTACGCCTAACACATAAAAAAATAACAATCAAGAAAAAAGTGATGAAGCAGCCCCTTTACCATGACATTTCAGAGACCGAAAAATAATTGCAGCGACCAAAGAAAAAAAGGGGAAAACGCACCGTCATGAAACGGTGTCTTCTCTTTGACAGGAATTATTCAATGTGATAGTAAGCCCAACCTTTAAGAGTGAACGGAAGGCCATGGAAAACAATCACAAATGGTCCGGGAACAAGTATCATGCCCTCTAAGAAGAAAGTCCGGATATTGTTATGAAAAATATCTCCACACAAGCACTGAAAGGCTGGATTATCCTGTCACGTCCACCCTTTCACACAGTAGGCATCCTGCCATTTCTCCTGGGGACCTTTCTGGCCTATCGCCTGGCCGGCGCTTTTGACCCGGAAGTGTTTGTGCTTGGAGTTGCCGGGGTTATTCTGATTTTGTTATCCACCTATCACGCAGGTGAATACTTTGACCGCAGGGAAAACGCCATTTCTGCGAGGATTCACGAAAATCCCTTCGCCGGCGGCACCCGGATGATCAACGAAGGAAAAATCTCCGCCCGCGTTGCCCTCTGGACAAGCATCATCTCCATTTTTATGGCTTTTATCATCGGGGTTGTCCTCCAGTTTGTCTATAAAACCGGTCCATATACGCTGCTGATCGGTTTCCTGGGTGCGGTTCCCGGTTTTTTCTATTCCACGGAACCCGTCAGGCTTGTCAAACGGGGTGTTGGTGAGCTATTCATCGGTTTTTGCTTCGGCTGGCTGCCCGTGGCTTCTTCCTATTACATTCAAACGGCGTCGATCGCTCCGGTGATTCACTGGTTATGGATGCCGATCGGTTTTTCCATTTTCAATGTGATTCTGCTCAATGAATTTCCGGATTACGAAGCGGATATCGCAACGGGGAAAAAGAATCTTCTGGTTCGGATCGGCAAACAGAAAGGAAAAATTGTTTATATCATTTTCAATCTGTTCACCTGCCTGACCATGCTGATATCGCCTTGCTTCGGAGTTCCTTTTCAAGTGATCTATTTTTATCTGCCGTTTGTTGCCGTTGCCCTTTTTATCATTTATCAGGTGTTGAAAAACCGTCATGATGATGCCCGCTGGCTGAAAATATTGTGCGGCCTGAACATCGCCGTGAATCTTGGAACATCCCTGGCTTTTATACTGGCCTATGTATGAGATGACCATGAAAAAAAACAAAGTAAAGGCATTTTACAATCCCCCTTCGCTTTTATTCAGGCAGCTGGGAAGCACGCTGCTGATGGGATATCTGAACCGCTGGCGGAATTTCTTCGGGTGGCTTGTCCACCATGGAATTCCATCCATGCCCGTCGCCAACGGCGCCTGGGGTATGGGCTGCATCGGTTATCCCGGACATCCCGTCTGGGAAGTAACCGGAGCCTGTAACCTGCGCTGTATCCACTGCCATGCCACAAGCGGTCAGGCCGATGCCGATGAACTGACCACCGACGAGGGGAAAAAGCTGATTGATCAGCTTGCAGCGGAAAGTGAGTTCCGCACCCTGATCTACACCGGCGGTGAGCCGCTGGTGCGGCCGGACATTTTTGAACTCCTAAGGCATTCACAAAAGGCGGGACTCGCCAACATCATTGCCACGAACGGAACGCTGATTGATGAAGAAATGGCCTTTAAACTCAAAGACCACGGGGTGGTTTGCAATGCGATCAGTTTTGATGCGGCCAATCCCGATATTCACAATATGATCAGAAACAAACCCGGTTCCTTTGATCTGGCCATGCGGGCGGTTGAAGCCACAAAAAAAGCCGGCATTATGCTGCAGATCAACACAACGGCGATGGAGTATAATATGCTTCATCTGCCGGAGCTGATTGATTTTGCCGATGCCAGCGGGGCAGGCATCATGCTGATGTATCAGCTGGTTGCTGTAGGGCGGGGCGAAAAAATCGAAAAAGCCACCCTCAAGAAAACTGCCAACAGGCATTTGAGTGAACTGATTGCCGAAAAACAGAAAAACGCCAAAACGATTATCGAGCCGGTGGCCGGGCCGCAGTATTGGCCGTATCTTCTGGAAAGAGGAGGCATCCGGGGCGGGTTGCCGCTTAAACTGGCCGGAAAAGTATTTCACGGTTGCGCCGCGGGACGCGGATTTGTTTATATCAAGGCCAACGGTGATATATGGCCCTGTCCATTTGTCGAGGTAAGCGGAGGAAATATCCGTGAAAAGAGTTTTCATGACATTTATACAGCTTCCGCTTTATTTCAGGATTTACGCCATCGTGAAGAAAAGCTCAAGGGACTTTGCGGTGATTGCCAGTACAAGACCGTCTGCGGCGGATGCCGTGGGCGGGCCCATGCATACAGTGGCGACTACCTGGCGGAAGATCCGCGCTGTTTCATCCGTGAAAAACAAAAAGCTCCGTAATCATTCAAACTCGAAAGAAATCTTTTGACTTTGTCCTGGAATTTTATCATTATCCTTTTCAGATAAAAAAGCTGATATCGGGCACAGAAAATGAATTGTTCTTTTGACGGTCCGTTGCTGTCCCGGGTGACCTGAACGGTGAACTTGCTATCGGAACCCATTCTATGGGGGACTCATGACCCCTAAAATAATCATCAGGGTATTTTCAGGGTTTTTATTTCTTCTGGTTACATTGTTTGCAAGCTGTGGCCAAGCCATGAACCTGTCTCAAACCGAGGGAAAACCTCCCGTGTCAAGAAATGAACAGTCATCTTCACTCCAACATTACAGAAATCTTCTTGCCCGTGCGGAAGCGGTTGGCAGCGTCCGCATCATAGCAAGACTGAATATGCCGTTTGTGCCTGACAGTCAACTGCCACCGCAGGCGGCTGTTGACCAGCAGAACCGCATAGCAGAAATACAGGATCGATTATGTGCGGACCTGTCAGAATATCAGGTCAGGAGTGTTAAAAGAATGAAGTACGCACCTTTCATAGGAATGGAGGTGGATGCAAAGGCGCTGAGAGTGCTGATTTTCCATCCGCTCATCCTGTCATTACAGGAGGACGCTCCTGTGCCGCCGGCAGGAAGGTAAACGGGAGGATAGGAATTGTTTATCAACCAGACACTGCCGATTGTGAAACGGGCCGAATTTCAAGAGGAGGGGAAGATGACAGACGGTACATGCAGGGATCAAGAATCCAAAGGGTTACGGAAACATCGGTTTTGCCGGTTGTTTGTATTCACATTTTTTGTTCTCTTGTTTTTTGGCAGTATCATGGTGGCTGAAGGGCAGGGCAGCCAGAAAGCATCCCCTGCGCTTCTTGCCAAGGTACAAAAGGCGGGCAGCGTGCGGGTCATCATAAGATTGGACACTTCCTTTCAGCCGGAGGGGCAGTTGTCAGGATCGACAGCAGTTGCTGGCCAGAAAGCCCGGATCGCAAGTGTGCAGACCCGGCTGCAGCAAGAAGTTTCCGAACACAATGTAAGGGGCATTAAAAGATTCAAGCATATCCCTTACAGTGCGATGGCAGTGGATCCGGACGCGCTGGATGCTTTGATTGCCCATCCTCTTGTGCTTTCGATTGAAGAAGATAAGCTTATTCCGGCGACATTAACGGAGAGTGTCCCTTTAATCAAGGCAGATCAAGCCTGGGGACTGGGTTATACAGGATCAGGATGGACGGTGGCCATTCTTGATTCCGGGGTCGATAAAACCCACAGCTTCTTTCCTGTCGGTAAAGTGGTTGCAGAGGCCTGCTTTTCCACTACAGATGCCGGTCAGAATGCGACGACAGTTTGTCCCAACAGCCAATCGTCTCAGACAGGAGCAGGCGCGGGGATCCAGTGCGGGGGAGCAAACGGTACAGACATCAATGGCTGCCAGCATGGAACCCATGTGGCTGGCATTGCCGCGGGCAAGTCTGCCACAATCAATGGTGTAGCCAAAGAGGCCAATATCATTGCCATTCAGGTTTTTTCAAAAATCACTGACGCAGCATCCTGCAGCAGTTACGGTCTTACTTCACCTTGTGCGCTTACCTTTACGTCTGACCAGAATCTTGCCCTGGAGCATGTTTATTCATTGAGAAATACCTATAAAATTGCAGCGGTCAACATGAGTATTGGAGGCGGTCAATATTTTTCCGCCTGCGATACTTCCGAATCTTCTACAAAGGCCGTTATTGACAACCTCCGTTCGGCGGGAATTGCCACCGTCATATCATCAGGGAACGAAGGTTATAAAAACAGCGTGGGTTCACCTGCCTGTGTTTCTTCTGCGGTAAGTGTGGGGGCAACGACAAAAGCGGATGCCGAGGCGGACTATAGCAACTATCATCCCGTCATCCTGTCTCTCTTTGCGCCCGGAAGCTCCATCAATTCTTCGGTTCCGGGCGGAGGCTGGGACAGCTGGGATGGAACATCCATGGCGGCCCCTCATGTAGCGGGCGCCTGGGCCATCATCAAGCAGAAATGGCCGACGGCTTCCGTTGCCAATGTATTAAAGGGACTTCAGGATACAGGTGTAGCCGTGACGTTAAAAGCGGGGGATATGGCGGGTGGTTCCATAAAGAGAATAAATGTTCTGGCTGCCCTGAATGTTAATCTCGCTCTGAATATGCCGACGGGCCTTTCCGGTTCTTCAGTATCGACCAGCGGGATCGATCTCAGCTGGACGGACAACTCTACAAACGAGACGGGGTTTAAGGTTGATAGAAAAACGGGTGCAAGCGGCGCTTACAGCCAGGTTGCCACTGTCGGTGCCGGAACGGTGACCTATTCGGATACCGGTCTCAGTGAGGGAAAGACCTATTACTACCGTGTGAGCGCATATAACGCCGAAGGGGACTCTCCTGAATCCGATGAGGTATACGCAGTGACCATCCTTGGGGCACCCGGCGGTCTGACCGCATCGGCTGTTTCCTACACGCAAATCAATCTGAGCTGGACGGATAATTCCGGTGCCGAATCGTCTTTCATCATCAGCCGCGCTGCAGTTACCGGCGGACCTTATACGGAAATCGGGACTGTCGGTGCCGGTGTCACAACTTATAGTGACACGGGGCTGACGTTCGGCACAACTTATTATTACCGGGTGCAGGCAGTGAATGATGAAACGGTATCCGCTTATTCGAATGAAGCTTCCGCAACGTGTGCGATCATTGCTCCTCTGGGAGGCAGCGGAGGAGGTGCTTGTTTTATTGCCACGGCTGCCTTCGGTACTCCATGGGAAAAGCATGTTCGCATTTTACGGTCATTCCGCGACCGTTGCCTCCTCACAACCTCTGCAGGGAGAACTTTCGTAAAACTTTACTATGAGTTCAGCCCGCCGGTTGCCGCCAGGATTTCGCAAAACGAGGGTTTACGTTTCCTCACGCGATGCACTTTAATGCCGCTGGTTGGGTTGGCTTATGGAATGGTTAATTATGGCGCAACGACCGTATTTCTTTTGACGTTATCGGTGATCCTTATTGCGGGTGCTTTCATCCGGTTTGTTCGAAGAAAAATGTCTGCTGTTAAAAGATAGACTTCACGTTCCGAATCTAAAGAGGGGGATTCGTCTGGAATCCCCCTCTGTTTATTTTTTTTTATCCCGGATGCCCAGCGATTCGCAGAGAATTTCCACCGGATCGAACGCGTTCATGCCGGAGAGACCGGAAAGCTGCATGCGGCATGAACCGCAGTCCGCCACAATTGCCTCTGCACCGGTATTTTTGATCAGCGATACTGCACGATTTCCCAGCTGCACGGCTGTGGCCTCATTGATTTTTTTAAATCCATAACTGCCGTTGAGTCCGCAGCAGGCATCGTCAAGAACTCTGCATTCCAGGCCGGGGATCGTCTTCATTAAATCGGCTGCCGGATAACCGATTTTCAGTGCGCGCAGGTGACAGGGGATATGATAGGCAAGCGTCCGGTTAACTTCCTTAAATTCGGGTTTAGCCCCACCGCGTTCAGCAATCAGTTTGAGAATAAATTCGTGCAGGTCATAGCTGTTTTCTGCAATCTTTTTCGCACCGGGAATATCCATGATCCCCTGGTAATCATGCAGCAGGCAAAGGCCGCAGGATGTACAGGAATAGACCACATCGTATCCCGCGTCGATATAATTGGACAGGGAGGCAACATTTTTCGCGGCAAATTTTTGCGCCAGGGCAAGGTTGCCGTTACCCAGTGCGGGAAGGCCGCAGCACCATTGCGGAGGCAGCACGACATCAACCTGGAAAGACTGGAGAAGCCGGATGATTTTTCTGCCGATATCCGGGCGGTAAAAATTGATGAAACAGCCATAGAAAAATGCAACTTTCCTTGCTTCGCGGCTGCGGGTCTTCTTTTGGGCTCTCATGGTTTTGAAGCTGAATTTTGGGAAGGGGATGTATGTTGCGATTCCCATGCGCTCAAATATTCTTTTGCCGATCTTGGTTGAAACAATACGGTTGGCAAGAGGGGCTGTCATGGAGCCCAGCGTGGAGAGATAGTAATTATTGGCGAAGAGCAGATGCGCGGCTGTGTGGGGATGCTCCATTCCGTATTTCTGCTGTGCCCGGAGGATAATCTGCGCGGGTTCCACTCCGCAGGGACAGGACATTTCACAGCGCTTGCACTGGCTGCACAGCAACACCCACTCATCGACGGATTTCTCCCGCTGGCTGCGGAATCGCTGGGCGTCGGGTCCCGCCTGTTTGGGGCCCGGGAAAGCCGGGTTGACCCGGAACACTGGACAGTTTTCCACGCAGATTGTGCAGCGTATGCAGTGCTCGAATTTCATCGGATACACTCCAGACACGATTTTGCAGCTGCCTGTCCCGTCGCCAGCGCAAAACCATGCCCACAGCCGTTTTTCAGCGTCTCTGTATGTGCGAGAATGGCACCACATGCGAAGACATTGTCCCACGGACAGTCCACGGGCCGGAAATCTGAATCCACCGCGACGCCCGCCTGCCCGATGCCGTGGTTTAAGGAAAAATAATCATGATCAAACCAGGTTTCGCGTTTTCCGGGCAGGAAGACAGGCAGATGAAACACTTTTTCTACGATGCTGTCACGGTTCGCGTGAAGACCGCCGCCGACAAAAGACCCGGTAGCGAGAATGAACGCCTTGGCATTCAGGCTGTTGGGTCTGCCCTGTGATTCGGCGATTACCGCTTCAATTTTCCTTCCGGACTTTTCCATGCCCACAACAGGCCAGCCCCAGTAGATGACCCCTCCATGACGGCGGAAATGATCTTTCAGATGGTTAAACAGCCTTCTGCCGGGCATGGAAGGCGGAATGGTCGGGATTTCAAAGACGGGACACTCCATGCGGGATTCGATGGTTTTTACAATGGCCGATGCCGATTCCAAACCCAGAACTGCGGGAAAAGCGATTTTATCCTCCCGGATATTTTGTTTTTCCAACCATAGTATGAAAGCTTCCAGGAAGGCCTCGTTTTCGAAATTGGCAGAGATACCCATGGTTGTTGCAACACCGGCATCGTAAATGGAGAAAGACGCGTTCTTGTGCCGGGAAATGATGTAGCCGGGATAAAAATCTTTCAGACCGGCAAAGGTAATGATGTGGATTTTTTCATCTTCGTTTTGCGGAGAGGCCTGCATGGTTACAGGAGTCAGGCAGGTCGTTTTGAATGTGCCGATCGCAGAAAGAACCCGACGATTGTTTTCCAGCGATCCTTCATAAGGCATCCCCACATCGGTCATGGCCTGTTGAAAATCACGGAGTGACTGACGGATGTTTTCGATGGAAATCAGATGATAGGGGTGTCGCTGTGGCAGATTGACAATTGCCTTCAGGGGATGTTCGCTGACCGAGCAGACGTCAATGCATCCGGTGGACAGACAGGCTGTCGGTTCTCCGGTCGTGACCAGGGCGACATTCAATCCGTGCTTCGCAAGCAAGGTCCCCGCGGTCAGGCCCGACACTCCCGCGCCGATGACAATGACATCGTATTCAATTACGCTCACTTGTTTCGCTCCATGGCCAGGATGCCAAGATAAATATATTCAACGAGCTGCTCTTCCCGGAGCTGGTCCCCCCACAGGGCGCCACGGATACCGCGAAAGCGCCTCTGGAGAAATTCCCTCAGGGATTGGACGGACTGTTCCGCAGTCAAAATATCCATGTCATGCATAATACCGAGTGCGCGGAAGGTACAGAAGCCGCCCTGGCAGGGTCCCATGCCCAGTCGGGTCCGATGCTGGATGTCGCCGACGTGCCGGGTGCCTGTCTGGCTGATGATCCGCTCCACTTCCCTGCGGGTGACCAGTTCGCATTCACAGACGATGTTTTTCATGTCCGACAGACGTTTGGAGAGCGGGTAACCGCTGAGTTCATCCTGACCGTCCAGCGGTCTTTCCGCTGTTTCGCAGGCACGCTTCAGATTGAAGGCGTTCATGATGGTGTCCACCATTTTCTCCGCCATAAGCCGGAAGGTTGTAAGCTTTCCGCCGACGATACTGTACATGCCGTTCTGATGATCAATAATCTGAAAACCCCGTGAGATTTCACGGCTGTCGAGCTTTTGTGATTTAAGCAGGGGGCGGACACCGGAAAATGCGCGGATGATTCGCGTCTGGTTAAAATGCGGGACCATGCGTCCCGCCTCTCCGATGATAATGTCCACTTCCTCAGACCGGATGGATATTTTATCCGGGTCTTCTACCATCAGGGAAGTGGTACCGGCCAGACAGACAGCTTCGTTGGGGACAATGATATCCCCGTCGGAAGGAGGTCGCAGGCGGTTGATGACCATATCCGTCAGACGGTGATTCGTGATGACGAGAGATCCTTTCGATAAGGTCAGGGGTACTTCGCAGCCGGCAAGGCCTGCGACGAGGTTGGTCCAGGCGCCTGATGCATTGACGATAATGTTGCCGTGTATTTCCTTTACCTCACCGGATACCATGTCGGTGGCTTTGACGCCGATGCATCGCCCGTGGGACTTGACGATTTCCGTTACCTTGTGACGAATGAAACTCAAGCCGCCCTTGATTTCCGATGTTCTCATGTTGAGCATGCATAAGCGGAAGGGATCAATCGAACAATCGGGAACCCTGATGGCTTCTTCCATTTCCGGGTTGAGATTGGGCACCAGCTCGAGCGCTTTGGTGGAGGACATGATTTCTGTCGGGATGCCGATTTCTTCACAGCTTCTAAGGAACCGTTCCCGGAAAATTTTGGAATCTCCAGGCAGGCGAACAAACAATCCGCCGGTGGGTTCAACGCATTTTTCACCGATCCGGCGCAGGATCATATTTTCGTCGTAGCATTCCTTGGCCGCAATGGCGTCGGAGACCACGTAACGGCCACCGCTGTGTAAAAGGCCATGGCAGGCGCCGGTCGCGCCCGCGGCGTAGTCACCTTTTTCAATCAGGCAGTGCGGAATGCCGCGAAGCGCGAGGTCTCTGGCGATGCCGCATCCGGTTGCCCCCCCGCCAATAATGATAACATCCGTCTTGATCATCTAAATAACAGGCCTTCCCCCTATGCCTTTTATCTTTTCCCTTGTGCCTTGCGCCTTGAGCCTTGAACCTTGAACCTTGTGCCTTTCACCTTGTGTTATTCTTCCTCCCAACCTCGCGCACGCTCCACCGCCTTCTTCCAACGGCTATAGAGTTTTTGCCTTTTTTCTTCGTTCATTGCAGGCTGGAAACGGCGGTCCACTTTCCTCTTATTGGCAATCACGGTCTGGTCTTTCCAGAATCCCGTGGCCAGACCTGCCAGGTAGGCGGCTCCCAGCGCGGTTGTTTCGATGATTTCCGGACGTTCCACCGGCACATCCAGAATATCGGCCTGGAACTGCATAAGGAAATTGTTGGCGCAGGCTCCTCCATCAACGCGCAGTTCGCACAAATCAATGCCGCATTCATCGCGCATCAGTTCCAGAACATCGCGGGTCTGATAAGCGATGGATTCCAGCGTGGCGCGAATGATGTGGTTGCGGTTGGTTCCCCGTGTGAGTCCGATGATGGCACCGCGGGCGTACATGTCCCAGTATGGAGCGCCCAGTCCCACAAAGGCGGGCACCACGTAAACGCCCTGTGAGTCCGGGACTTTCGTTGCAAAATATTCGCTGTCGCGGGCGTCATAGATGACACGCAGGCTGTCGCGCAGCCATTGAATCGAGGCGCCGGCTACAAAGATGCTGCCTTCAAGGGCGTACTCCACTTTGCCGTTTACTCCCCAGGCAATGGTGGTCAGAAGACCGTGCCGCGAATGGGCAATTGTCTCACCGGTCAGCATGAGCATGAAGCATCCCGTGCCGTAAGTGTTTTTGACCATGCCGGGAGTAAAACAGGCCTGTCCGAAGAGAGCGGCCTGCTGGTCTCCGGCAACCCCGGCAATGGGGATTTCCGCGCCCAGCACCCTTGCGTCGGTTACACCGTAGACGGTGGATGAAGGTTTGACCTCGGGCAGCATGCATGCGGGAATGTCAAGTTTTTTTAATATGGTTTCATCCCATTTTAAATCTTTGATGTTGTAGAGCATGGTGCGTGAAGCATTCGAATAATCGGTGACGTGAACTTTTCCCCTTGTGAGGTTCCAGATCAGCCAGGTATCGACATTGCCGAAGAGCAGTTCGCCTTTTTGCGCCCGGGCGCGGGCTCCTTCAACATGATCGAGAATCCATTTCAGTTTTGTTCCCGAAAAATATGCGTCCAGCACCAGGCCGGTATTTTCACGGATGTATTCTTCAAGACCTTCGGCTTTCAATTCATCGCAGATTGAAGCAGTGCGGCGGCACTGCCAGACAATGGCGTTATAAACCGGTTTGCCTGTGGCTTTGTCCCAGACAATGGTGGTTTCACGCTGATTGGTAATGCCGATTGCGGCGATTTCTTCCGGCGTGATGCCTGCGGTGGCAAGCACTTCGCTGGCGACGCCGCGCTGTGACCCCCAGATTTCCATGGGATCATGCTCCACCCAGCCGGCATGCGGATAAATCTGTGTAAATTCATTCTGTGCAATCTTGACGGCCTCTCCTTCGGGGTTGTAGATGACCGCCCGCGAACTGGTCGTGCCCTGATCCAGGGCCAAAATATAGGATTTACTCATTGTCCGACTCCCGGGAATGAAAATTTAGTGTTTGATTTCCTTATGACATAAATTCATTTTTTTGCCAAAGAAAAAAGGAAAAAACAGGAATGCCTGCAGGAAAAATACTCTGAATCGTTCCCGCTTGATGATTGATTTGTCCCACAGACAAAAAACTTTCAACAGCGCAGGAGTCTGATCATAAGCCATGCCATCAATGCAGTAAAAAGGGCATTGATTTTTCAAGGCATTCCGGTTAAACTTCTTACAAAGAAGAACAATCAGCAGGCGGTTATGGATTGCCGGACGGATGAATCATCGCTTTAACAATATCATGAAAAAATATCGGATGCGCATACGCGGCGCTGAAGACGGAGGCTTATGATGAAAAAAAACCTGTTTTTTTTACTTGCGCTGCTCCTGATATTTTCAGGGACGGTGTATGCCGATTTTTATAGCTGGGAAGATGAATCCGGTGTGAAGCATATTACGGATTATCCCCCTGCCGCGAAGAAAGGCAAAAACGTTAAAGTGCTCCAGAATGATTCCGGAGTGTTTGACGAAAAACCAACGGCTGATGAGAAAAAAGCGCCATCCATCAAGCTGTTCACAAAAAACGATTGTTCGGAGTGCGATCAAGCCAGGGAATTTTTAAGTTCCCAGAAACTCGCCTTTACGGAATACAACACGGATACCGATCCGAAGGCTGCTGCTGCCAGAAAAGAGATTGACGACGGTGATGATGTGCCGTTTGCCGTTATCGGCAGGAGTCACGTTTACGGATTTTCTGAAGCGGTCTATCAGAGGGCGCTCAAACAGTCACGCTGATGAAGACGGCTGTTTATTTTTATACGGGAACAGGAAATTCTCTTTGGACGGCCAGAGAACTTGCAAAACGCATCGCTCCCTCTGAACTGATTTCACTTAACCATCGTTATCGGAAACAGCTTCCACCCTGTCATGCGGATTTATTCGGCCTGGTTTTTCCGGTGCATATCTGGGGAGTGCCGCCGCCTGTTCTGGAATTTCTTCATTTTATCAAAACCAATCCGAAATCATATGTTTTTGCCGTCGCCGTCAATGCCGGTCAGGTTGCTGCAACACTGATCCAGTTGCAGAAACTGCTCAAGACAAAAAACATTCACCTTTCCTGCGGGTTTTCCATTGATCTTCCCAGTAATTATATTCCCTGGGGTGGGGCCATTTCGCCACAAAAACAGCAGAAAAAAATAGCCGCCGCGCTTGAAAAAATTGAACGGATGGCCCGTATTGTCCGCAACCGGGAAGAAAGGGCAGTAGAAAAAGGTCCCCTTTGGCAGAATATTTTATTTTCGCTGATATATAAAAAATCCCTGCCTTATGTCGGGGGAATGGATAAATCTTTTTTTACCGATGAAAAATGCTCCTCGTGCGGCATATGCTCAAAAATCTGTCCGGCCCGGAATATCCTGATGACCGAAGGAAGACCTGTCTGGCAACACCGCTGCGAACAGTGTTTTGCCTGTATACAATGGTGCCCCGAAGAGGCGATTCAATATGGCAGAGGCACACGCAATAAGAAACGTTATCATCACCCGGATATATCACTGAAGGATATGCTGGCCTGTGCCGAAGATAAAATTTCTGAGAAAGCCATGCGAGAAAACGATCAGGTTTCTCTGAGTTAAAAAATATTTCGCGATGATTGGAGATAAAGAACTCAGGATGAAGCGGATTCTTTTTTTCCGCGGTTCTGGATCATTTCCCAGATCATCAGGACAGCTCCAATGGTGATGGCGGAATCCGCCACATTAAAGGCAGGCCAGTGTGCCCCTCCAATGTAGAAATCCAGAAAATCAACAACGGCACCAAAACGCAGCCTGTCGATCAGATTCCCGACTGCTCCGCCGAAAATCATGGTGAGGGAAATCGCAAGCATCAGGTTGCGGGGATTGCTTTTGACAAGATAATAAACAATCAGTCCGGCGGCCAGAATCGTAATCCCGGTAAAGAAAATATAACGGAACGTTTCGGATGCGCCTGCCAGAAAGCCGAATGCAGCGCCGGGATTCATGACGTAGACAAGATTAAAAAAACCGGTGATGACCGGATAGGTTTCATGAAGAGCAAACCTTGAGGTGATGGCTGATTTTGTAATCTGATCAAGGGCGAGGATGACCGCCGCCCCCAAAATAAAAATGAAAATATTTTTTTTCAAAATGATAATCCTTGATCTAAAAGTAAAAAAGTCAGAATCAGGCTGATAGGCTGTCAGCCAACCAGTAACTACAACTTTTAATAATTACTCCTTCGAATAAATATATCAAAGGGCGTCATGCAGGACTTGACGTGTGATCTTGTGTGACCTCGCTTGACCTTAAGGTTACCAGGTTATCCGGCCTGCAGTATATTCCTGGATTCCCGCCTGCGCGGGAATGACAACCGTTGTTGCCGAGATAATAATAGCCAAAATGTTTACAATCCGATAGCCGCCAGTAGCCTACAACCTACAGTCTAATAGCCTGGTCTCCTATAGATTCGGTATACAACGTCCGCAGACCGTCGGGTGCTCGGTGTTCATCCCGACCGATTCTTCATAAATCCAGCAGCGTTCACATTTTGTGCCTCTTGCTTTTTCGACGCCCACGGCCAGCCCCTTGATTTCTTCACTTTGGTAAGGGTTGGCAATGTCCTGGACATCCGCTAACTGAAGCTGAGAAACAATCAGAAGAGCGCGAAGGTCTTCCAGGTGCGTTTCGAAAAGAGCGCGAATGTTGTCCGGAGCAGCGACGGTGATTCGTGCATCAAGAGAATGACCGATGACTTTTTCCTTGCGGCCCTGCTCAATAGCTTTGGCGATTGCCGCCTTGGCGTCAATCATAGTCTTCCAGCGTTCCCCCAGTTCCTCACTGAAAAACTGATTATTGACCTCAGGGAGCTGTGTCAGGTGGACGCTTTCCTCTTTTCCTTGCCATTCAGGCAGGGATGCCCAGACTTCTTCTGACGTAAAGGTAAGAATCGGCGCCAGCAGGCGTGTCATGGCGCTTAATATCACAAACATCGCCGTCTGTCCGGAGCGGCGGTTGACCGAAGCTGCTTTATTCGTATAGAGTCTGTCTTTCAGGACATCGAGATACAGAGCACTTAAATCGACCGTGCAGTAATTGTGGATCGTGAAGAAAACGATATGGAATTGATGGCGTTCATAGGCTTCCGTTACACGTTTGATGATTTCCTGCAAACGGTGTAGCGCCCAGCGGTCCATTTCCAGCATATCATCGTAAGGGAGACTGTCGGTATCGGGCTTGAAATCATAAAGATTGCCCAGGATAAACCGGCTGGTATTGCGGATGCGGCGATAGGCCTCTGTCAGACGCTTCAAAATTTCTTCGGAGATGCGGATATCGTCGGTGTAGTCTTCCGCCGCCACCCACAGGCGTAAAATTTCCGCCCCGTATTTGGCAACGGCTTCTTCCGCCTCAATAACATTGCCGACAGACTTGGACATTTTCTTGCCTTCGCCGTCGACCACAAAGCCGTGTGTGAGCACACTTTTATAGGGAGCACGTGCCCGCGTGCCGATGGATTCCAGAAGCGACGAATGAAACCAGCCACGATGCTGGTCGGAGCCTTCCAGGTACATGTCGCAGGGTGAACTTAAATCCGGGCGTTTTTCGAGAACCGCCGCGTGACTTACTCCCGAGTCAAACCAGACATCCAGAATATTCACTTCCTTGGTGAACTCCGTCGAGTGGCAGTGCGGGCAGGTGGTGTGCTTCGGCATCAGATCCTTCGGTTCTTTCTCAAACCAGATATCCGCGCCGCCCTTTTCCACCAGGTCCACCAGATGATCAAGGATTTCCTTTGTTAATAATTCGTTTTTACATTTAGTGCAGTAGAAGACCGTAATCGGTACACCCCAGAGGCGCTGACGGGAAATGCACCAGTCCGGACGGTTTTCCACCATGCCGTGTATACGGTCTCTTCCCCAGGAAGGAATCCACTGGATCTCGTTATTAATGGCAGCCAGCGCTTTTTTGCGCAGATCGTTTTTTTCCATGGAGATGAACCACTGCTCGGTTGAACGGAAGATAATGGGCTTTTTACATCGCCAGCAGTGCGGGTAAGAATGCTGCATCGGTACATGACCCAGGAGCGCGCCCAGTTCGTCGAGTTTTTTGATGACGTTGTCGTTGGCGTCAAAAACAAACTGTCCTGCAAAATGTTCGACGTCTTCTGTGAATTTTCCGGCGTCATCCACCGGCGCGTAATTGTCGAGACCGTATTCGAGTCCAATCTCATAGTCCTCCTGGCCGTGACCGGGAGCGATGTGTACAGCGCCGGTTCCTGCCTCCAGCGTTACAAAGGGAGCCAGAATCAGCAGACTGTGTCTTTTCACCAGGGGATGCCTGCATTTTTGGCCTTCCAGCACCTCGCCTTTGAATTCTTCGAGAATCTCGTAAGGTTTGCCGCGATGGCCGAAAGCGTCCAGGCAGTAATCCAGCATGTCTTTGGCAACAATCAGGACTTCGCCATTGATTTTTACCGCTGTGTAGATAAAATCATCCTTGACGGCAATCGCCAGGTTGGCGGGAATCGTCCAAGGTGTCGTGGTCCAGATCACCATGTGAACCTTGTGTCCTGCGAGTTTCGGCAGAATCTGGCTCACATCCGAATCAAAGACAAATTTTACATAAATGGAAGGAGTGTGATGATCGGCGTACTCCACTTCAGCTTCCGCCAGCGCGGTTTTACAGGTGGCGCACCAGTAAACGGGTTTTTTCCCTTTGTATACGCTGCCGTTTAAGTAGAGTTTCCCGAATTCGGCAATCGTAGTCGCTTCATACGGATAGGCCATCGTCAGATAGGGATTTTCCCATTCGCCGAAAACACCCAGTCTTTTGAACTGTGAACGCTGAATATCAACAAATTTTTCGGCGTATGTACGGCAGGCGCGGCGTTTTTCAACCTGCGACATGCCGGATTTTTTGCCGCCTAGTTCTTTATCGACCTGGTGTTCGATGGGTAGCCCATGACAGTCCCACCCGGGCACGTAAACTCCGTCGAAACCGGTCATGTTTTTGGCCTTGATAACGATATCCTTGATAATTTTGTTCAGCGCCGTTCCCAGGTGAATGTTACCGTTCGCGTAGGGGGGGCCGTCATGCAGAATATAGGGTGTTTTGCCTTTGGCGCTTTGGCGGATTTTCTGGTAAATTTTCATATCTTCCCATTTTTTGAGCATTTCCGGTTCTCTTTGAGACAGACTGGCTTTCATCGGAAAGTCGGTCTGCGGAAGATTTAAAGTCTGTTTGTAGTCCATTTCCTGTTACTCCTGTCTTCTGAAAAGAATAGCGTTGATACCTCGAACCTTCTTGTTTGTTCAGACCTTTTCCCGAATCGTTTTAGAAAACGGACGGTCCTGCAAGATGTAACCGCCCGATGGTAAGGTCTGCAGAAATCAACGTTATCAGCTATCACATAAACATAGGACTTTCAAGCATAACTCTTGAAACGCTGTCTGGGCGCTTTTGAGGGAAATTTTATTGCAAGCCGGCGCATATTTTGTTACTTTCCACTGGGTATTTAGCAACTGGGTGGTTTCTTTGCCCGGTGCCCTTAAGGAGGAGAATTTGAAATTGAAATTCATTTCCATTACTTTATGGGTGGGAATGTTTTTTTTATTATTCTGGACAAAGGTCGCTTATTGTCAGCACGCTCTTCCGGAGTCTGAATGGGTTGAAAAAACCGGCAGAGGCCAGGTGAACTGGACAGCAGGATACATCGAAGCGGCTGGCGTCGGGACCCCTACAAACAGGGATGCCGGTATCGTAGAAGCCCGTCCGGCAGCGTTTCGGGCGGCCAGGGCGGAGGCCTGCCGGAATCTGCTGGAGACGGCTATGTGCGTTCAGGTTGACTCATCATATACCATCAAGGATTTGGCCCAGGACAATGAAATTCTGCAGACACAGTTGGAAGGTTTCATGCAGGGTTCACAGGTTGCTGATCAGGAATACAGGTCCGATGATGCTGCGCAGGTCACCTTAAGAATCCCCCTTTACGGGAACTTGTCGCAAATCGTGGTCCCGAAGGTCTTGAAACAAAAAAATTCAGGTCAGCCGTTCGGTGCGGCTTCGCTGGTTGAAAAGACATCCTGCATTGGACTGGTGGTTGATGCCCGCGGTGTCGGCGCCCGCCCTGCCATGATGCCGGGTATTCGCAAGGAAAACGGCGGAGAAATATCTGATGCTTTCAAACAGGAGTTTGAAGCCGGTGTATTGAAGGGTCTGTGTGTTTATACAAGGGACCAGCACGCATCGGCTGGTCTGGTAAGGGTGAAGGCGATCAGAGCAGCCGGGCCGGGAAAATCCGATCTGATCATCAGCAATGCCGATGCGGAAAAGATTCAGGCTGTCCTGGAACAAAAGTCTTTTATGAAAAATTGCCGGATCATGATTGTGCTGGATTAGGCCGGGACTGTGCCACGGGAAACACGGAGCTGCGGTCACATGTGATTCAGTGGCCACAGCTTTTTCTTTAAATGGAGAATGGACATTGTCAAAACGCATCGTTGTTTTGTCTGAAGAGGTAGCCAATCAGATTGCCGCCGGAGAAGTGGTGGAAAGGCCTGCCTCGATTGTCAAGGAACTGGTCGAAAATTCCATTGACGCGGGAGCCCGGGATGTCCGTGTTGAACTTTTACAGGGCGGATGTGAATTGATCAGGGTCGTGGATAATGGTTCCGGAATCGAACGGGAGGACATGGCTTTGGTTTTTGAACGCCACGCCACCAGCAAGATTTCAAAACTGGATGATATCTATCGTGTTGACTCTTTCGGTTTCCGCGGTGAAGCGATGGCCAGCATAGCTTCCATTGCGCGTGTTGAAGTGCTTTCCCGTCGACCGGAGGACCTGGAGGGCACAAAAGCGGTGGCCGAGGCCGGCATTGTATGTGAAATTTCTCCGGCGGGCCTGCCGCCCGGAACGCAAATCCAGGTGACGGAACTGTTTGCCAATGTGCCGGCACGCAGGAAGTTTCTTAAATCGGAAGCCACCGAACAGACCGCATGTATAGACGCGGTTGTCCGCATAGCGCTGGCTCATCCGGAAGTAAGATTTACGGTCGCTTCCGGCAAGAGGGAGGTTTTTGCCGCACCTGTCGCCGGGCGTATTTCCGATCGTATCAGCATGGTGATGGGAAATGATTTTCCCTTTCATTGCCGGGAGATCAAAGGGAATAGCGGAAATGTGCGGCTTGCAGGATTTATTTCAACTCCGGATTTTACGAAATCCAATTCCAAAAGCATTTTTCTTTTTGTCAATTCGCGCTTTATCCGGGACAACAGCATGACGCATGCGATGCTTGCCGCGTACCGTCAGGTGATCGAGCCGCGCCGCTACCCCGCGGCTGTCCTGTTTCTGGATATGCCCGGTGAAGAAGTCGATATCAACGTGCATCCGGCCAAGATGGAGGTACGCTTCAAGAATTCCCGGGAAATATATGATCTGGTGTCCCGGACGGTGGCAAATAGCCTTGCCGTTTCGCAGATTCCGTCTGATGCTTTGACCTACCGTCTGGCGCCGCGCGCAAAAACGTCTGCCGCCTCCGGATTCTGGAGATCGAAGGTTTATACCTCATCCCGGGAGAATCCGCCGGAAGTTTATTCGCGTCAGAATCTGCGGCAGGCAATCGAAGGCGATTTATTTGCGCGGACGGGAGTTCAGATCGGCGAGCCTTTGCGGGTGGAAGAAAATTCGCCCGGGGAAAAGATCACCTTTTGCAGCAAGAAATATCTTGGGCAGTTCGCGGGTACGTACCTGGTTTTTTGCAGCGAGGATGGATTGATGCTGGTGGATCAGCATGCAGCACACGAAAGGATTATTCTGGAGCGCCTGAAGACGGCTACGGTGGATCGAGCCGTAAGCCAGCCCCTTCTGATGCCGGAAGTGGTCAGTCTGCCTCCCGCGCAGGTCAGTCTTTTTGAAGAAGCGCTGCCCATGCTGAGCGAGATCGGGGTGGATCTGGAAATATTCGGACGCGATGCCATTGTGGTCAAGGCACTCCCTGCTTCACTGCCGGCAGTACTGCCGTGCGAAATCATTTCCGACCTGGCCGATCAGCTGGGTGACGGACAGGCGAAAGCGTCGTTTTCCGAGCGCAGGGAAAAGATTCTGGCGTCGCTGGCCTGCCGCGCCGCGATTAAAGCCAATGCGGTTTTGTCGGCCAAGGACGTCGATGCCCTGTGCCGTGATCTGGAGAAAACTCCTTTCAACTCAACCTGTCCTCACGGACGGCCCATCCGCGTGCAATTTTCTCTCTATGAAATCGAACGAATGTTTAAACGAAAGTAAGAAACCCCGGACCAGGCTGGTGGTGATCTGCTCTCCCACGGCGACAGGGAAAACCCGTCTTGCCGTTGAACTGGCCGAGGCTTCAGGCGGTGAAATCGTCAATGCTGATTCCCTGCAGGTTTACCGTTATCTGGATATCGGAACGGCAAAGCCAACCCGCGAAGAAAGGGCAAGGGTGCCCCATCATCTGATCGACGTTGTGGATCCTGACGAAGAATTCAACGCAGCCATCTATGCCGGGCAGGCAAGGACGGTAATTGACCGGTTGGCCGATGCCGGCAGACCGGTTTTTGTCGTTGGCGGAACGGGACTGTATATCCGGGCGCTGCTGCAGGGCATGATAGAAACCCCGCCGGTCGATGAAAACATCCGTAATTATTATAAAGGTCTTCGCGACCGTTTCGGCAAACCGTATCTTTATGGCCTGCTGAAACAAAGAGATCCTCAGGCGGCTTGTCGCATTAACGTCAATGATTCCGTGCGGGTCATCCGCGCGCTGGAAGTTCTGGATCAGAGCGGTCAGTCCATCGTCGAGCTGCAGCGAAATCATCTGTTTGCCGATTGTCCGTATGACGTCTTGAAAATCGGCCTTTCTTTGGATCGTGCCGAATTAAAAAAAAGAGTTGTGGCAAGAACCGCGAAAATGATGGAGGACGGACTGGTTGAAGAAGTGCACGGGCTTCTGGCAAGAGGCTACAGCCCGGATATTAAGCCCCTGCAATCTCTGGGGTATAAACAGGTTGTGGATTTTATTCGCGGGATCAACGACCGGGATCGCACGCTTGATTTGGTGGTTCGGGAAACCTGGAGGTATGCAAAAAGGCAGATGACGTGGTTTTCGGCAGACAAAACCATCCGATGGTTTTACCCCGATCAATACCAAGCCATTCAAAAAACCATAGAATCATTCCTGAACATAAAGATTTCCATCCGGACAAATGAGCCCGGGTGATGATACGATCCGTGTTCGGAAAGAAGCAGTGCCGTGTGAATATTGACTTGACTTAAACCCTCTCTGAAGATAATGATGTCAGGCGTTTAAATCGTGCTCACGCGGGACGAGCGTTCATTCTCCGTAGCTTGCTGCAAAATCGTAACATTCATTTTATCCAACAACAGCATGCTGCGGGAAGTCTGATTAAGCAATATTCAGAGGTAACGCCTTTTCAGGGCATAAAAGCATCGTCTGCTGCAAAGCTGCGTCAAAAAAAATTGTGTTACCGCCTGCGGAGAAACGATTGATTTTGGTCTTCTGGAATCGAACTTAAGACCGGCTTGAAAATATGGAAAAGAAAAAAGGGCGCAAGCCCTTTGCGCATTTAGAAACAGGAGATGGTTTCATGTTGACAAAAGAATTGGGCAAAGCGTTTGAACCGGCCGAAGCCGAAAAAAGATTATATGAGTACTGGCTGAAAAATGATTATTTTCACGCACGGGACACCAGTGAAGCTCCCGCTTTCTCCATCGTCATCCCACCCCCCAATGTGACCGGTATGCTGCACATGGGGCATGCGCTCAACAACACGCTTCAGGATGTCATCATCCGTTTCAAGCGAATGCAGGGGTATAACACGCTGTGGATGCCGGGCATGGACCACGCGGGCATTGCGACGCAAAACGTGGTTGAACAGCAGTTGATGAAAGAGGGATTGTCCCGCCATGACCTGGGGCGTGAAAAATTCATCGCCCGCGTCTGGGAATGGAAGGAAAAATACGGAGGGGTGATCATCAATCAGCTCAAAAGGCTGGGCTGTTCCTGTGACTGGCAACGTGAACGTTTTACCATGGACGAAGGGTTGTCGAAGGCCGTCCGGGAGGTTTTTGTTCGGCTTTATCATGAAGATATGATTTACCAGGGCGACTATATTGTTAACTGGTGTCCGCGCTGTCATACCGCCATTTCCGATCTGGAGGTGGAATTTAAACAGGACCAGAGCTTCCTGTGGAATATCCGTTATCCTTTTGCCGACGGCAGCGGTGAAATTGTTGTGGCCACCACCAGACCGGAGACGATGCTGGGGGATACTGCCGTAGCCGTAAACCCGGCGGATGAGCGCTACAAGGATAAAATCGGCAAATTCGTCATTTTGCCGCTGATGAACAAACAAATACCGATCATTGCCGATGATTATGTGACAATGGATTTCGGCTCCGGCGCAGTAAAAATCACGCCGGGTTCCGATCCCAACGACTTTGCCATGGCCGGACGCCATAATCTGGAGATCATTTCGATCATGGACGGGCAGGGCATTATCAACGAGCATGGCGGCAAATACAGAGGACAGGACCGTTATGAGGCACGCCGCAACGTGATTGCCGATTTGGAAAAGGAAGGTTTCATGGTCGGCACCGAACCATATGCTCACAACGTCGGCCAGTGCTACCGCTGCAAGACGGATATTGAACCCATGGTTTCCAAACAGTGGTTTGTCAAAATCAAGCCTCTGGCCAAGCAGGCGATCGCCGCCGTTACAAAGAAAAAAACAAAAATTGTTCCCGAATCCTGGGAGGCCACTTATTTCGACTGGATGAACAACATCCGTGACTGGTGCATCTCGCGGCAGTTATGGTGGGGACACCGGATTCCCGTGTGGTATTGCGGTGGCTGCGGCAAAGTGATTGTTTCCGTGACGGACCCTGATGCATGTCCTGACTGCGGCTCTGCTTCCCTGAAACAGGACGAAGATGTGCTGGACACCTGGTTCAGTTCCTCGTTATGGCCGTTCACCACGCTGGGCTGGCCTGAAAGAACACCGGCACTGAAGACTTTCTATCCGACTTCCCTGCTCATCACCGGTTTTGATATTCTGTTTTTCTGGGTGGCACGGATGATGATGATGGGAATTTACGTCATGAAAGACGTGCCGTTTAAAGATGTTTATCTTCACGCGCTGGTCCGTGATGAAAAAGGCGAAAAAATGAGCAAGTCCAAGGGCAACAGTATTGATCCGCTGGTGATGATTGATCAGTACGGCACGGACGCGTTTCGTTTTACACTGTCAGCATACACCGCCCAGGGGCGCGACGTGCGCATGTCCCCGGAGCGTATCGAAGGATATAAATTTTTTGTCAACAAAATTTGGAATGCTGCCAAACTGACGCTCGGCAATCTGGCGGATTACGATGAGTCTGCGCATGTGGACGCTCCGGATTCGCTACCGGAAAAATGGATCAGAACGAAATTAAACGAAACGGTCGCCGCGGTCACCCGCAGTCTTGACGAATACCGCTTTAACGATGCCGCTGCCGCCATTTATAACTTCATCTGGCATGAATACTGCGATTGGTACCTGGAAATCAGCAAGCCGGCGCTTTACGGAAAAATTAGTGCCGAACAGAAGCATGTGACACAGCGGACCCTGAAGGATGTCTTCGCAATCATGCTGAAGCTTTTGCACCCTTTTATGCCCTTCGTGACCGAGGAATTATGGCAGGCGCTGCACAATAGCGATCAACATTCCATCATGGTCAGCCGGTTTCCCGAGGCAAGCGATGTGCAGGAAGACAGGGCCGCCCGGCAGGAGATGGAGATGCTGATGGAAATCATCACCTCGATACGCAACATCCGCGGTGAAATGCGGATTCCGCCCTCTCTCAAACTGAAAGTATTCATATCTGCTCCGGATGAACAGAGTAAAAAGTCCATCGAAGCCGGCGGAGGCTATATTTTAAATCTTTCCAACCTTGAATCATTGGGTGTGGAAATCAATCTGGTTGAGCCCAGGGGAGTGGCGACAGGTGTGGTCGGATCAACAAAGATATTTGTGCCGCTTGCCGGCATTGTGGATATTGCCGCGGAAAAAACAAGGCTGGGGAAAGAACTGGCGAAAGTATCGAAGGATCTGGAGCAGAGCTCCCGAAAACTTGCCAACAGCGATTTCCGCGCGAAAGCGGCACCAGAAGTGATCAGCAAGGAAGAGGCAAAAATGAAAGAATTCCAGAAAAAATATTCGGCACTGGAGGGTGCGCTTAAAAAGCTGAAAGAAATTTCCATGTAGCGGATGAACGGGGATTCTTTGTGCCGGCCAAATGGGCATGATGAGGAAAACCATGGTATCTTTACAGATAAAAAAAATTATTGAATCCGCTCTTGCCGAAGATATCGGCACAGGCGATATCACCACAGGGGCCACCGTTTCGCCGAAAAAGAAGGGCACGGCGCAGGCGATGGCCAAAAGTGATTTTGTCATTGCCGGACTGGAAGTCTTTGAAGCCGTTTTTCAAACTGTGGACAATGACATTCGCGTCAAAAAGATGATCAGCGACGGAAGCAGGGTACGGAAAGGCGACATCATCGCTGAAGTTACGGGAAACCTGTCCGGCATCCTGCAGGCGGAACGGGTCGCTCTGAATCTGTTTCAGCGCATGTGCGGCATTGCCACATTGACCGCAAAATACGTGGAAGCCGTGCGAGGCAAAAAAACAAAAATACTTGATACCCGCAAGACCGTGCCCGGCCTGCGGATACTGGATAAAATGGCGGTTCGGATCGGCGGTGGAACGAACCACCGCACAGGACTTTACGATGGGGTTCTGATTAAAGACAATCACATCGAAGCTGCAGGCGGCATTACCGCCGCTGTGCATGCCCAGAGAAAATGCCTGTCCCATCATCTGAAAATTGAAGTTGAAACAAAGAATATACAGGAAGTGAAAGAAGCCCTCAAATGCGGCGTTGATATTATCATGTTGGATAATATGACGGTTGATGCAATGAGGAAAGCGGTTGATTTTGTGGCCGGCCGCGCGCTTCTGGAAGCCTCAGGCAATGTCAATCTTGGAAGTATTGCCGAAATCGCCGAAACCGGTGTCGATCTCATTTCTGTGGGAGAACTGACCCATTCCGTCCGGGCAGCGGATATTTCACTCAAAGTCAAAGGGAAATAGGGACAAGGTTCCAGGTACAAGGGGCAAGGTTCAAGGTTTACGTTCCTAAAATTTAAATCATAGAGATTGTTTCACCCCGCAAAACATGACAAGTCTGAATGCCGAATCCCTGAGAAAACAACTTGCCGGTAAAATGATCGGCCATCGTCTTTTTTACTATGACGAAATCGGCTCGACCAATGACGAGGCGTTCCGGTTAGGCGAAAAAGGTGCGCCGGAAGGGCTGGTGCTCGTTGCCGATAGCCAGAGTTCCGGGAAAGGCAGAATGCAGCGGATATGGTATTCACCTCCGGGAGCGAATATTTATACGTCAGTCATTTTGAGGCCGCCCGCCGGGATGCTGCAGTCAACGCAGATTCCCATAGCTGCCGGTGTAGCGGCGGCGGAAACAATCAATGATTTCTGTCCGGGGAGGGCATGGATCAAATGGCCTAATGATGTCCTGATTGGCGGGAAAAAGGTTTGCGGCATTCTGGCCCAGATCAAAATGTCGGGACAGGCGGTTGACTTTGTTGTCGTGGGCATCGGTATCAATGTTAACCTGGCCCGTGAACAGTTTCCTCAGGATATTCAGGAGATTGCCACTTCCCTGGCGATTGAGGCGGGCCGGGAAATATCACGTCCTGAATTGATAATTCGCCTGTATGAAAATATGGCAAAATGGTATAGAGAACTCACTCGAAACGGATTTCATACGGTCAGGGAAAGATGGCTAAACCTGTCGGAGATGATTGGTAAGACCGTTTCGGTGATGTTTCAGAATGAATCGGTAATAGGAAAAGCAGTGGGCCTGGATGAAGACGGTGCACTGATTCTCAGGACCGTAAATAATCAAAACATGAAGGTTTCGGCGGGGGACGCGACCATTCTAAAAGAGGTGAAGACTTATGCTGCTGGTAATTGATGTAGGCAACACGAACACGGTGGTGGGACTTTTTGATGAAGAACAGCTGCTGCACGACTGGCGAATCCGAACGGAAATTGATCATACCATCGATGAGTACGGTGTCCTGATTTATAATTTGTACCAGTCCAGCCGGATGAAGGCCAAGGAAATGAAAGCGGTGAATGCCATCATCATCTCCTGTGTTGTGCCCCCGATGCTCAATATCCTGGAGCCTCTTTGCGTCAAGTATTTTAATATCAAACCGCTGATCGTAGGCCCCGGTATCAAGACGGGCATGCCGATCTTCTATGATAATCCCAAGGAAGTGGGGGCGGACCGCATTGTCAATGCGGTGGCCGCGTTCAAAAAGTATCAAATGGAATCCATCATTGTGGATTTCGGGACAGCGACAACTTTTGATTATGTTTCGCCCAAAGGGGAATACATGGGGGGCTGCATTGCTCCGGGTATTGTGATTTCCAGCGATGCCCTGTTTGCCCGTGCGTCGAAGCTTCCGCGTGTTGAATTCAGCAAACCCAAGACCATTATCACCAAGGATACAGTCAGCGCGATACAGGCGGGGATCATGTTTGGATATGCCGGACTGGTGGACGGGATCGTGAACCGGATGAAAGCGGAGACCAAAACCAAGCCGTTTGTCATTGCCACGGGAGGGTTGGCTCGGATCGTTGCCGAGGAAGCAAAGAGCATTGATAAAATTGATGACATGCTGACCCTGGACGGTCTCAGAATCATCTATGAACTGAACAAGAAGTAATCCATGCTGAACGTAGGTTTGACGGGCGGTATCGCCTGCGGAAAATCGACCGTGGCTCAAATGTTTGTCCGCCTGGGCGGTCATCTGATCGATTTTGACAAACTGGCCCACGAGGTACAGGAACCGGCCCGGCCGGCCTGGCAGGATGTTGTCAATTACTTTGGCCGGGAGATTCTGCGGCCGGATCAGAATATCGACCGTATGAAACTGGCAGCATTGGTCTTCAATCAACCGGAAAAGCTCCAGAGGCTGAACGACATCGTTCACCCCAGAGTTTATGAGGCGTGGCGTCTTCGTTTGGAAGACATCAGGAAGCATCATCCTCATGCCATCGTCTTTGCAGATGTTCCGCTTCTGTTTGAAGGTCGTATGCAGCACCTTTTTGATCTGACGATTCTGGTGATGATTGCACCGGAAGAACAGGTCAACCGCCTGATGATCCGAAGTGATCTTTGCCTTAAGGAAGCCGAGCTTCGCTTGTCCTGCCAGATGCCGATTCATGATAAAAAAAATCTTGCGGACATTGTCATCGACAATCAGTGTGCTGTGGAAGAGACAGAAAAAAAAGTGACGGAAGTCTGGCAGCATTTGCTGGAACGGGAGAAGAACCAGAAGTATTGAAAAACGGGTTTGGGCAGGAAGCCTGAGCCTGCAGAAAATATCATAGTGACCGGAGGAAGAAAAAAATGATTGAGAAAAACGTAAAGACGGATTTCAGCTCGAAGGTATCAGAACCGGTGATCGGGGCCGGGACTTACGTTCACCCGCTGGCTGCGGTGATCGGAAACGTAATATTAGGAAACAACGTGATGGTTGCCCCGACGGCTTGTGTGCGCGGCGATGAAGGCCAGCCTCTTCATGTCGGTGATGATACCAATGTTCAGGATGGTGTGGTGATCCATGCCCTGGAGACGGAGCTGGACGGGAAACCCGTGGAAAAAAATCAGGTCGAAGTCAACGGCAAAAAATATGCAGTCTACGTCGGCAACCGGGTATCCCTGGCTCATCAGGTGCAGATACACGGCCCGGCGGTTGTGATGGACGATACCTTTGTCGGCATGAAAGTCCTTGTCTTCAAATCAACCGTGGGCAGGAATTGCGTTATTGAGCCGGGCGTTATTTTAATGGGCGTCATAGTGGCCGACGGACGCTATGTGCCGGCAGGATCGATCGTCAAAACCCAGGCCGAGGCTGATGCCCTGCCGGTGATCACCGACGATTATCCCATGAAGAGCATGAATAAAGGTGTGCTGCATGTGAATAAAGCGCTGGCCAAAGGATATCTGGCCGCGACAAAATAAGATGTTGGAGGATAGGGTAGAGAGCCGGATTCTGTGACGCAAGTCCATGATCGGGTTGTTTCCCATTGCAAGATGTTCATTACAGTCAAAGCAGCCGCAAAAGAACGTAAGCCAAAGGCATGTCTGTCCTGCGGTACAACGGATAATATAAAAAACCGCCGCTATTGTTCCGTAAAATGCCGTCAGCATCTCCGTCAGAAGCTCAACACGCGCAGCGGTCTCCTCCAGGCTTTGAACACACGCTATGCAACATTTTATTTCACGGATACGATGATTATTCTGGATATTGTCCCTCACGGGATTCGTGAGATCTTCCGTTACACGGCACTGAGAACGGAAAAAAGCAAGCCCGCTGACGATTTCGGCAGACTGTCCAATATGCTGGGTGGCGCCTGGTGGGCTGAAGAAAAGCGGACGGCAAAGAACTACCTGGCTTCCCGGCGTGTTCTGGAAATGGCCGAGAGATGTGCAATAGCGGACGGGCTGACACGGCCGCGTCTGCAAAAGGCCCCGACGGTCAAACCGGAAAATCTGATTTTGCTGGATATGAAACGAACAGACCTCTCCTCACGTGATCCGGCAAGAATCATCCGGAATGCATATCGCCGGCAGGTAAAGATCCATCATCCCGATGTGGGAGGAAAGGCTGTCATGTTCCGGAAAATTCATGCAGCCTATCAGGAAATGCTGCGCTGGGCTGATCATCCGACTTTCACTAGACGCCGTGGCTTTCCCGACAAATGGTATTACGACGGTGAAAATAAAAAATGGGTTCAGCCCGTCCTATTGAGAAAATAGGATGCTTATGCACGGCGAAATCATTTTCTTTGTTGAGCCTGATTATGTTAAAATGAATTTAAATATTATTTAATATTCAATAGAGAAATACTATGATTCAGAACAGGGTCAAACAGATATTTCTGCATAAATATCAGGACTCATCCTTTATCATCCAGCAAAAAGCCAATGTTCTGCTATGGATTCAGTTTGTTCTTATACCTGTAATCATAAGCTATATATTTATCAATATCTTCAGAAATAATCCGCGTGAGTTAATAGGTATAATCGTAATTGATTGTCTCTTTCTTTTTTCCATGGTGTCAGGAGTGTTTCTGATTAAGAAAGGTAAATATGATTTAGCTGTAAATCTGAATATTTTAACAGTAACACTTCTTACCATTGGAGGACATCTTGTCAAAAGGTTTGTTCAGATTGAAACAGGATTCAACAGTTTTTCCGTTTTGATGTTTACGGTTATTATCTATACTGCCATGTTCAGCAGGCGTCGTATCCTTTCTATTGTTTCACTTATTTTCCTTGTTTTAACGATATCCCTATATATCTATGCAAAAAAGTATAGTCTTCCTTCCATGCATTTTTATCTCTTGTCCGGCACTCTTAATACAGTGATCGCTATTATCATTGCTTATTGTCTCTCCTATTATAATGGAACCATTACGGACAGGGCCCTAGAGATCACGCAAAATGAACTGGAAAAAAATACAGAACTTACTCAAACATTAGAGCGGAAAGTTGAAGAAAGAACAATCGAGCTCACGAATTCGAATGAACGATTAAAACAGGAAATAGAGGAGCGAAAGCAGGCGGAAGCGGCGCTGATGGAAAGTGAAAAAAGATTTCGTGAACTCAGTATTGTCGATGAGCTCACCTCACTCTATAATTCCCGGCATTTTTACTTTCAGCTCAAAAATGAATTAGAGCGGTCGAACCGATACAAACAGCATTTGACCCTCCTTCTGCTTGATCTCGACAATTTCAAGGCATTAAACGATACGTATGGACATGTCGAAGGCGATAAGGTCTTAAAGCGACTTGGCAAGGTGATCAAAAAATGCTTGCGTAAAACGGATTCTGCTTATCGCTATGGAGGCGAAGAATTCACTGTTCTGCTGCCTATGACGACAAGTGTGAATGGTATCGTTATAGCGGAAAGAATCCGGACAGAATTCAATAACGAGACTTTTTCTCCGGAACCTGGCCAGGACATCCATTTGACTTTGAGCGTCGGGATTGCTCAGTATAAATCA
Source organism: uncultured Smithella sp. (assembly GCA_964394715.1). Lineage (GTDB taxonomy): Bacteria > Desulfobacterota > Syntrophia > Syntrophales > Smithellaceae > UBA8904. The sequence goes on along the minus strand of CAYMYR010000001.1, from coordinate 20,588 downwards.
CAGGAAGACATGAAGGCCTTCGTCAGCCGGGTTGATCAACTTATGTACCAGGCAAAGAAGAACGGAAAAGACAGGGTTTGTTCGCAGGCATAAGTTTTAATCACACTTGTCTCTTACTTGTATCCTCCGCCCAGAGCCTTATAGAGCGCGATCGTATTGTTGAGACGGGCAAAGTGCAGGGCAATGAATCCTTTCTGAGCGCCATAGAGCGAACGCTGTGCATCGAGCACAGAGAGGTAGCTGTCAACACCCTTCTTATAACGAGCGACGGAGAGGCGGTAAGCCACAGTTAAGGCGTCCACCAGAGACTTTTGAGCCTCGATCTGCTTGTCCACAGTGCCTTTTACTGCAAGGGCATCGGCCACTTCCCGAAAAGCGGTTTGAATAGATTTTTCATACTGGGCCAGAGCTATTTCTCTGTCCACTTTCGTTACGTTGTAGGCAAACCATGTTCGGGCATCGAAAATCGGCATGATAATCTGTGGCGCGAAACTCCATGCGAATGACCCGGGTTTGAAAAGCCCCGATAGTTCGACGCTTGCGGTTCCGGCTGCACCGGTCAGGATGATGCGTGGGAAAAAAGCCGCGCGGGCTGCGCCGATGTTGGCGTTTGCCGCTCTCAGCAGATGCTCCGCAGCCAGAACATCCGGGCGGCTTAAAAGCAGGTCTGAAGACAGTCCGGCAGAAATTTCACGAGGAGGGCTGACACTGGATAAATCCGCAGGCAGAAGCTCCTGCGGCACGGAAGACGCTACCAGAAGATTCAGAGCATTTTCAGACTGTGCCGTAAGTTGTGAATAGTAGGAGACATCTCCGCGGGCGACATCAACCTGGCTTTGCGCCCGGCGAAGATCCAGCTCGGAGATGAGACCGACATCATATCGTTTTTGGATCAATTTGTAGGCGCCTTCCTGGGCCTCCAGCGTCTTGGAAACCAGATGCAGGGCCTCCCGGTTGGCTGCCACGGAAAGATATGCCTGCGTTACGGTGGCGATCAACATGATTTGTGTGCCCAGACGGGCCTGGTCCGTGGCCATAAATTCTTCCAGGGCTTTGTCTTTGAGGCTGCGTAAACGTCCAAAGAAGTCCACTTCCCACGAAGTAATGCCGATACTGGCGTCATACCGTTCGGAAGTCATGGCGCTTCCGCTTTGTGAAAGATCAGCCGGAACACCTGCTTTTGACAGGCTACCGAGAGCATTGACCGTAGGCAAAAGGGAGGCTACCCCGATTCCGTACATGGCCTTCATTTTTTCCACATTCAAAGCGGCAACCCGCAGATCCCGGTTGTTGGCCAGCGCAATTTCAATGATCTTCTGTAATCGCTCATCTGTGGTGAATTCCTTCCAAGACATCTCTGGGGCAGTCAGCCCGGATACGCTGTTGATCAGGGGGTAGGCTGCACCTTTTGGCCATTCAGACGGTACCGGGGCGTCCGGTCGTGTGTATTTCGGGGCCATTGTGCAACCAGCCAGAAGAAAAACCGTTATTGCCAGCAGAAATAATTTGATATTCATATCATTCAGCCTCTGATGAGTTTGCCTGGTCCACAGTGTTTGATTTTTGTTGTTCCTGTTTTAAGGATATTTTCCCAATCAACCGGTTGAAAAACGAGGGAGTGCCCGTTCCTTCCGGTTTCCCCCGGTGTTGTTTACCGAAGATCTTTTCAATCAGCACATAGAAAAGGGGCGAAAAAATCAGCACCAGTGCTGTGGCGGTGATCATTCCTCCCAACACCCCGGTACCAATGGCGTTCTGGGCTCCCGCGCCCGCTCCTGTGGTCATGACCAGGGGCAGAATTCCGAAGCCGAAGGCCAGTGACGTCATGATGATGGGGCGAAAACGAAGTTTCACCCCTTGCAGGGTGGCCTCGATCAGTCCCATTCCTTTTTCCACACCATTTTTGGCGAATTGGACGATCAGGATCGCGTTTTTCGTGGTCAGGCCCATCGTGGTTAGCAAGGCAATCTGGAAATAAACGTCATTGGGCATTCCTCTTATGCTAGAAGCGATGACGCCTCCTATCACACCGAGCGGCAGAACCAGAAGGATAGAGACAGGAATTGCCCAGCTTTCGTAAAGCGCGGCCAGGCAAAGAAAAATCACGAAGATAGAGAATGCGTAAAGCAGGGGGGCCTGGGTGCTGGCCATCCTTTCCTGATAGGAAAGCCCTGTCCAGTCAAAGCCGAAACCTTTTGGCAGCTTTGCCACGGCTTCTTCCATGGCCTGCATGGCTTCCCCCGAACTCCTTCCCGGAGCCGGTTCTCCCCAGATGTTGATCGATGGAAATCCATTGAACCTTGCCCGTTTCGGGGCTCCGGATGTCCAGCGTCCGGACGCAAAGGAAGAGAAGGGGACCATCTTTCCCTGTGTATTGCGGACGTATAACTTATCCAGGTCTTTGGGCAGCATGCGGTAGGGGGCGTCCGCCTGAACAAAAACCCTTTTTACCCGTCCGCCCTGAACAAAATCGTTGACATAGGAACTGCCAAAGGCCACAGAGAGCGTTCTATGGATGGAGGTGATCGGAATGCCCAGGGCTCCTGCTTTTTCCCAGTCTACATCAATCCGGTACTCGGGTACATCATCCATGCTGTTGGGACGGACTTTGGTTACCCTGGGGTCTTTGGCCATAATGCCCAGAAGTTGATATTGAGCGTTCATTAGAGCCTCGTGTCCGAGTCCGCCCCGGTCCAGCAGCTGAAAGTCGAATCCCAGAGACGTGCCCAGTTCTGGGACTGCCGGCGGTGTGAAGGCAAACACCATGGCATTGCGGATCTGAGAAAGGGCCATGGTGGCTCTTCCTGCGACAGCCTTCGCTTTTAGATCAGGCCGTTTGCGAAGGTCCCAGTCCTTTAACTTGCCAAAAACCATCCCGTTGTTTTGCGACCGTCCGGAAAAGCCAATACCGGTCAGGGTCATTGCAGATTCCACTGCGTCCTTTTCATTTTTCATCAGATAAAGTTCAACCTGTTTGGCGATTTGTTCTGTCTGTTCCAGGGTAGAGCCGGTCGGCATGATTAACTGTGCAAGCAATATTCCCTGGTCTTCATCGGGCAGATAGCTTTTGGGCATGCGCAGCCAGAGGAATCCCAAGACAGCGACAATGATCAGGAAAACCGCCAGGTAGCGTTTCTTGCGAGCTAGAGAATGATCGACCAGTTTCACACAACGGTCACGAATCCCAAAGAACACATGGTCGAACCATTTGAAAAAGGGACGCAAAAGAGGGTGTGCATTTTCTGACGGTTCATGTCCCGCTTTAACCGGTTTGAGAAGCCCGGCGCAAAGCACCGGTGTCAGGATCAGGGCAACAACCACCGAAAGCAGCATGGCGGAGATGATAGTAATGGAGAACTGACGATAAATAACACCTGTGGATCCGGGAAAGAAGGCCATGGGACCGAACACGGCGGCAAGGACCAGCCCGATGCCAATCAGTGCGCTGGTGATCTGCTCCATGGACTTGGCGGTGGCTTCTTTGGGAGGCAGTCCTTCCTCACTCATGATGCGTTCCACATTTTCAACTACAACGATCGCATCATCCACCAGAAGCCCGATGGCCAAAACCATTGCAAACATGGTCAGCATATTGATGGAAAAACCGAAAAGCGCCAGTACGCCGAAAGTTCCCAGGATGACAACCGGCACGGCGATGGTCGGAATCAGCGTGGCCCGCATATTGCCCAGGAAAAGCCACATCACCAGAAAGACCAGCACAATGGCAATAATGAGGGTTTTAACCACTTCATTGATGGCCACCTTGATGAAGGCCGTGGAATCCATCGGGTAAACGACTTTGATGCTTCCGGGAAAGAACCTGCTCATTTCAGCCATTTTAGCCCTGACGGCATCAGCCACTTCCAGGGCATTGGCACCGGCAGCCTGACGGATGGCAATGCCTGCCGCGGGCTTGCCGTTGAATTGGGCCTGAATGTCATAGATTTCGGTGCCCAGTTCGGTTCGGCCCACATCCCTGACACGTACAATGGATCCGTCCGGATTGATGCGCAGCGGGATCTTGGCAAATTCTTCGGGAGTTGAAAGCATGTTCTGGACAACAATGGGCGCATTCAAACGCTGGCCTTTTACCTGGGGTGCCCCCCCGAACTGACCTGCGGATACTTCTACGTTGTAGGCTTTGAGGGACGCCATCACATCTTCCACAGTCAGACGGTAATCTGTAAGTTTTTCAGGATTCAGCCAGATTCGCATGGCGTAACCGCCCCCGAAGATTTCCACCTCGCCCACCCCGGGAACCCTTGCCAGGACTTTTTCAAGGCTGGATTTGGCATAGTCTCTCAAGTCATCACCGTCCATGGAACCGTCTTCAGAAATCAGGGACACAATCATCAGATAATTACGCGTGGATTTGGCAACCGTGACCCCCTGGTTCTGAACAACGTCCGGAAGGCCCGTCAGGGCGGATTGGACTTTGTTCTGTACCTTGGACCAGGCTACATCCGGGTCCGTTCCAGGGGCGAAGGTCAACTCCAGACGCGAACCGCCTGCCGAGTCGCTCGACGCAGACATGTAGATCAAATTGTCAAGACCGGTCATCTTCTGTTCAATGACCTGGGTGACACTGTTTTCCACGGTTTCAGATGAAGATCCGGGGTAGGAGGCGGAGACTGAAATGGAGGGTGGAGCCATTTCCGGATACTGGGAGATGGGCAGATTGTATATGGCCAGTAAGCCGACCGCCATGATGATAATGGCAATGACCCAGGCAAAAACCGGTCTTTCCAGAAAAAATTTTGATAGCATCAGGCGTCTCCGTTAATGCGCTTTTTCGGACGGGGCTGTATGGTTTGTTTTTCCGCTGCTTTCATAAGGGACGGTTTTAACGGTCATGCCGGGCTTTGCTTTGAGCATTCCCTCGACAATAACCCGGTCGCCATCGTCAAGACCGGATTCAACAAGCCAGGAATCGCCTACGGCGCGATTCAGCGTGATGGGCTGCCGCTGGACTTTTCCCGTGGTGTCCACAATCAATGTATAGGGGTTACCTTTGGGGTCCCTTGAAACAGCCTGCTGGGGAATCAGCATGGCGTTTTTATGAAGGCCTTCCTGGATGACCGCGCGGACAAACATGCCAGGCAGCAGTACCCCTTTCGGATTGGGAAACACAATGCGCAAAATCACCGATCCGGTTGTCGGATCGACCGTGATGTCACGGAACTGAAGGTTTCCATGCAGTGGATACTCGGATCCGTCGTCCAGAAAAAGTTTTACTTTCCGTTGATGATTTCCGTTGGGGTCAAGCTGTCCTTCCTGGATCTGACGGCGCAGACGGAGAATATCGGTTGTGGACTGAGAGACGTCTACATACATGGGGTCCATCTGCTGAATGGTTGCAAGGGCCACGGGCTGGTGAGCCGTCACCAGCGCGCCCACGGTGACGCTGGATTTCCCGATACGGCCCGAGATGGGCGCGGTAATGGTTGTGTATCTCAGGTTGATCCTTGCCGTTTGTACCTCTGCCTGAACGGATTTCAATGCGGCTGACGTATCGTCGTAATCCTGCTGACTGACCGCTTTGTCAGATAACAGTTCCTTGAGTCTTTTCTCCTTGAGTTGAAGAGTAGAGAGCTGCGCCTCGGACCGGGCAAGCGCCGCCTGATAGAGTGCCGGATCAATCTGGAAAAGAGGCTGGCCGGCTTTAACATCGGAACCTTCCGTGAAAAGACGATTCTGGATGATACCGCCGACCTGGGGACGCACTTCGGCAACTAAATTGGCGGAGGTCCTACCGGACAGTTCAGTTGTGGTAACCGCAGGTTTTCTCTGCATGGTTACAACAGAGACTTCAGGAGTCGGTGGCGGCCCACCTTTGTTGTTACCGCACCCGCCAGGAATTAAAAAAATGATAAGAATGAGCGCAACGTTCATCAGACCTGATTTGATATTCCCGTTCATTGACCACCTCGATTACAGATAAAAAATATTGCGATTTATTCTATTTAGTCTTTTTTGCACCGGTTTTGTCTGCAGAGGATGAATCCGGTGCAAGTCCTTTCATCATGGTCTGCAGGTAACTGCGGATTTCTTCACGGACATGGGCATCGTCCGGTTTTCGTCCCATCAGCCTGTCTTCCATGGCAAACTGAATAATGATCAGCCAAAGACATCTGGCTGCCGCCCATGGATCAACGGCATCGGAAAGCCTTCCCATCCTTTGTTCCGCTGCCAGAAAGACACTCAGAATTTCAATTGTGCGTCGAGGGCCGATGTTTTTCTCCTCCATGATTTCCCGCATCCGCAAACGCAGCTGTTGATCGGTAAAGATCGAGCAGATCAGCAGCACGATATCGTAATGGACAAGATAAATGGCGTGCAGCACATCTTCCAGAATGTCCGGAAGCGTTCGTGTTCCAACCTGGAGAGGAAGATTTTGGAGAAGGTTTCTTGAATCGCTGACCCGTGTTTCGACCACTTCATAGATCAGTTCAGCCTTGTCCATGAAGTGATGATAAAGCAGGCCCTCGGTGACTTTTGCTTCACGTGCGATTTCCCGCGTGGTTAAACGGGCCAGACCCTTGGTTTGCAGTAAACGTTCGGTGGCGTTGATAATGTTCTGACGGTTGTCGCTCATTCTCTTCCTGTTCGCTCATCCGGACTTGCTGAAAGACTTGTCGTTGTGGCAAAAACAGCGAGACCGTCCGGTATGTAATTGAGTATTCACTCAGCATATTTAAACGAACGTTTAATCATTGTCAAGTTGTATTTTTTTGGCTTTCTCCAAGTCTTCCGGCGTATTTAAATTTTGAAAAAGCCTGCTGTCCCTGTTGAATGGCTGAATTTGTCCTCCGGAAACCTCCAGTACCCGCATGTCTCTGTAAAAACCGGTGATTTTGAGCTTGTCCAGGATCAGAAGGCGCTTGATGGAGGGAAGGCAGTTGCGTGAATAGATTGCATGCAGCGGTTGATAACCTTCGGCAAGTACAGGAACGATCACATCATGTTTACCGGATAACCCTGTCAGATATTCGATGAAATCCTTGTTCAGATAGGGCATATCGCACGCGCTGACAAAGGAGTAGGGATTCCTCGCATAGAACAATCCAGTGTAGATGCCTCCCAGCGGACCTTTGCCTTTATAGATGTCCGTTACGATTGTTGCCCCCGAAAATTCAAGATAGGGGAGAGGGTCGTTTGTAACGATCAGAATTTCGGCAAACAACTGGCTGTAGATGTCCATGGTTTTATCGATCATGCGGCTGCCGTTTATTTTTATAAAGGCCTTGTCAATGCCCATGCGGGAGTTTTTACCGCCCGCGAGGACGATTCCGGTCATGGCGATTTTCTTTTCCTTCAAGGATCAGGCTCCTTCGGGTTGATTTATGTTTTTTTACCATAAAACGATCCAAAAAGAGTGAATTTTCATGACATTTTTTTGATATTTTTATTGACACTTGAAACATAAACCTATAAAAGCCCAAAATCTGTCTTTTTTCCAATTTTACAAGGAGGTTCGTCGATGAGTTCTGATGATAAGGTTTTCGGGTTGCCTGCCGCAAGCGGCAGGTGGTTGTTTGTGGTGTTGGGGATCGTAATGAATGTCTGTCTGGGAGCGGTTTATGCTTACAGCATCTTTCTGAAACCGGTCAAGGAGGCGTTTGCCGGTATTTCGGCCTTTCAGGCCAATCAGCCTTTCATGGTTTTCCTGGCTTTCTTTGCGGTGCTGATGTTTTTCGGCGGGCGGGTTATGGAAAAACTGGGACCGCGTAAAATGGGAATGATCGGCGGCATTATTGTAGGTCTTGGCTGGCTTCTTTCCGCCTTTGCTCCAAATATCTGGATACTGACACTGACTTACGGCGTAATTGCAGGATCGGGCGTCGGCCTGGTTTATGGCTGCCCGGTTGCCATGGGTGCCAAATGGTTCCCGGATAGAAAAGGTCTGGCTGTGGGACTTATAGTGGCTGGTTTCGGCGGATCTGCCCTGATTACGGGAAAGATAGCTAACGCTTTGATTCCTTCCGTTGGATTGTCAACAACCTTTATGTATTTTGGCATTGCTTTTGGCATTATTCTCGTTGTTCTGAGTCTTCCTTTTCGTTTTCCTGCTGCCGGCTGGACTCCCGCGGGCTGGAAACCGGCTGCCGGCGCCGCTGCCGCTGTTGATTTTATCCCGGGCGAAATGATAAAAACAGGCACCTACTGGGGATTATTTTTGTGCTTTATGATCGGTGCCGTTGCCGGTCTAATGGCTATCGGTATTTCCAAACCGGTTGGCAACGAAATTATCAGGATTTCCGGTGAAACCGCCGCCACCCTGGTTGGCGTTTTTGCTATCTTCAATGCCTTGGGACGTCCGCTGTTTGGTTTTTTGACGGACAAGATTACGCCCCGTTATGCCACAATCCTCAATCTGTTGATCATTCTTATTGTTTCCGTCATTATGATTACGGCCAAGGAAGGCGATACAATGCTTTACACCATCAGTTTCATCGGCTTTTGGCTGTGTTTGGGCGGCTGGTTGGCGATCGCACCGACCGCGACAGCTGCGTTTTTCGGCATGAAAAATTACGCCAAGAATTATGGTGTGGTCTTTTTCGCGTATGGTCTGGGCGCCATTATTGGCGGCGTTATTTCCGGCCAGGCGAAGGACGTCTTCGGAACGTACACATACGCCTTTTATCCCACAGCGGTGCTTGCGGTTGTCGGATTGGTTCTTGCGGTGGCATTGCTGAAAGCGCCAGAAAAGAAATGATTGTCTGACGCATATATCTAAAGATTTTCATTGAAAAGCCTCCCTGAAAAGGAAAATCAGGGAGGCTTTTTTAGCGGGATCAGCGGATAATTTTCCGGTCAATGGCTGCATGCGTTTTCCCTTCATGCTCCACCATCGAATGGCTGTCTCCCTTGCCACGGAAGCGTTTGACGTTGAGCATGAAGATTTCTAGCTTGGAGAGCACATTGGGCGGCAGAAGGTTCCCGTCAATTTCAATGGAGATGGTCGGGTATTTTCTTTCCCGTGCCCAGGGGGTATAAAGTCCTTCGATGACGCGGCCGATCAGGCAGGCGAACGGTGAAATGTTGACGATGCCCGAATAGCCGTCCATCATGGCTGTGGCGGCGACTCCGCTGGAAATGCAGATTTCTGAATGCAGTTCATGGCTTGCGAAATGCTTTTCGGCGTTTTTCATGATTTTGTTCATGTCGTGCGGTGTGTGCGGCACGAGTCCGGTTGAGTTCAGGGTTTCGCGGACATTTTTTTCCACATGTTTTTTGTAGATATGTTCGATTCTCCAGTCAATGATGTCCCTGAACTCTTTGGTGAACAGACGCCGGTACCAGGGGGCAAGTTTCAGTTTCTTTTTAAGCTCATAATGCCGGACGAAATCGCAGTAATAAAACCATTCGGCGACGTTCGATACTTTTCCGACAATTCCGTGTCTGCTGAACTGCTGGATTAATTCATCCACGGCAAAATCATCGCGCCGGACATAGATCTCTCCCACGATCAGGACTTTGGGGCAGTCTTCCATCTTTCTGGCAAGCGGGATTCTGGAGATCGTGTCAGCGATATCTTTCAGAACAGGCAGAACTTTGGTGAGATCCTGCTCGGCGATGCTGATCATTTTTTGCCAGACCTGGTCGTATATTTTCATGGCTTCTGCGGGGTCGGCGGCGCAAGTCCTGAGGGAGGTTTCCACATCTTTCATGTAATCCCCGATCACCGCAGCCCACCAGGCGTACTTGGTAAATTCAGGCCCCAACTCTGTATAGGAATTGTCCGAATCCATCGTAAACACCACAACGTTCTCCAGTCGCAGATCTTTGAAAAGGTTTTCATAAAACACAAAATATTGTCCGGTTCTACAGGGGCCTGTTGTGGTGGGGACAAACAGGATATAGGTCTCATCCTTCCGGTACTGATCGGAGGATAAATATTTCAACGCACTTCCCAGGACCAGGTGTGACGGCAGGCATTCCTTGCCAGAGGCGTGATTGCGCGCCATCTGCAGGGTGTAGATATCGGGAACGGGCATGGTTTTCGTATTGAGGCCGAGTCCGCGAAGAGTTGCCCCAACCAGTTCCGCGGAAAGTCTGCCCATATTGGAAAGAAGCAGAACAACCCGCGGGTTGTTTTTAATCGGGATTTTTTCGCCGGTGAAATGGTTTTTAATATGAATCTCTTCGCCCGGATTGTTGATGAAGCGAAGACCGTTGTCGTAACGTTCCTCTCGGATATCAGTCAGCTTGGAACGGTAGCCTTCAATAATGTCGAGAAAGGCTTCTATGCGTGTATCGACGCCGGCATCGGCCGTGTGGGAATCAAGCTCCAGGATTAAAAACGGTTTGGTGCCCATGATCCACTTCAGGTAATGCAGCATGAAAGAATCGGGCGCGCAGGAAAAATTGGAAATGTAAGTTACGAAAATATTGTCTTCGTTTTTCAGAAGCGTTCCGGCCTTCATGTCCTGCTGGCCATAATACCAGTACATGTTGGGATAAATGGCCTGGTCGGCAAACGGAAGAATGTCAAAGGGAATGATCGAATAACCCCTTGAGGTGTATTTCCGTGGAATGCCCATATTGGCGTCCGCGGTAAAAGAGTTGTAGGGGCGTCCCAGGATGGCGATCACCGGGCGCTTGGCACTTCGCGCCTCTTCCAGCGCCTGTTTGCCGAGCTCCGTGAATCTGTCAAAGCACTCCATTTGTTTTTTGTTTGCGATGGTAAAGGCGCTTTTTGCTTCGGCCTCACTGAATCCAAGTGAGAGAGCCATCTCAATGAAGGGTTCGGCAGCTTTTTTTGTCCCGTACATGAAGCTGACGACAGGTGCCAGATATCTTTCGTCCGGAATTTCCGGAAAGGCTTTCTTGATATAATAGGGCAGGGCCTGTGTGATCGGGCAGAAATTGGCATGAACCGTTTTCTCATAACTGTCCATATCACGGAAATGGGGCAGGAACACATAATCGATTTTTCGGTCTAAAATATCCTGAACAGCACCGTGCGCGATTTCCGCCGGAAAGCAATAACTGCTTTCAACGCGAGCTGTACCTTCGGATGAAATTTCCCGGGACACAAAAGTCTCTATCCCCAGGGTGTGGAAAAACCAGGAGTAGAATGGCCAGAGCGTGTAAATGGAAAAACAGCGCGGAATGCCTACGATAAAGTCTTTTTTCTTAACCAGAGTAGCGGGGTCGGGAGCGCATTCTTTAAACAGAATGTCGTTTCGCTTTTCAATATAGTCTGTGACTTCGGCTTCGTTGAAAACTTTTTTCTTGCGGATGTTGGCGTATTTATTACAGCGGCCTCCGAACATATACTTGTGGCCGTTGACATTTAGAATACGGATGGGGCAGAAATTATCGCAAGCCTTACATTGAAATTCCTTTTCATAAATGATTTCCGTGGCCAGAATCTGGTCAATGTCGTAGCTGGACTTCATTAAAAATCCTTCCGCAACTTTTTGTTTGACAAGAATTCCGACGCCGAAACAGCCCATCAACTCCGGGTCTGGCGGAACCAGGATGTCTTTGTTTAAAAGCATGGCGAAGGCCAGCGGGACAGCCTTGTTCTTGGCAACCCCGCCCTGGAGAACGATGTTTGTCCCGATGGTCCGGTTGCCCACGACGCGATTGAGGTAATTGGAGACAATCGAGGTGACAATTCCGGCGGTGATATCTTCGCGTGACGCTCCCTGCTGAATGGCGTTGCGGATATCCGAGTTGATGAAAGCAGAGCAGTGTTCGCCGAATTTCAGAGGCTCCTTTGCTGCAAGCGCAATATCGCCGATCTGGTCGGCTTCCGGGATATTCAGATCTCCCTGTGCAGATTCTTCGAGAAACGAACCGGTTCCCGCGGAACAGGCTTCATTCATGGCGTAATCGATCGGGACCTTGTTTTTAAGAGATACATACTTGGCGTCCTGCCCACCGATTTCAAAAATCGTGTCGATGTTGTCCCGGTAAAAAGTGGTGCCGACGGCGTGCGCGATGATTTCATTATAGACACCAGGCGTTTCGAGGAAAACACCCAGAATCTCTCTTGATGAACCGGTCGTGGCAGCCAAAGTGATCTTTATTTTTCCATCGCCGATATCTTCGCGTATCTGCTTCTTCATCTGCATGAGGCAGTTCTTGAGGGACCGGACCGGATCGCCGTGAGTCCGTCCGTAAAATGATGCGGTGATCTCGTTGGTTTCGATGTCGATGAGGCATGCTTTCGTCGTGGTGGAACCGCCGTCCACACCCAGAATATATTCGCGACCGGCGACGACTTTGCCTTTTTGGGAAGGTAGGTAGGTGACCCGGCCCTGAGCTGTCTGCAGGCTTTTGAATCTTTTAAACTGAATCTGGCTGCTTTTGAATAACTTTTCTGCAGACGGTAAGACACTTCCGGAGATTTCCGCCATCAGGGCTGCGCCATAAGCCTCGAAATACGGTGCCTCTTGGGGAACGATGAATTCGATTTGCGGCATTCGCTCCCGGATAAAGCGCAGGATGTATTGGTTTTGCGTTACCCCGCCAACAAGCAGAACGGTTCCTTTTTCGATTTTCGCTCTTTTGAGAAAATCGATGACTTTGATGGCCATGACATCACTGAGCGACAGTACGATATCGCCGGTTGTGGCTTCACCTTTGTTAAGCCGGTGCGTGCAGTCGCTTTTCATGAAGACCGAGCAGCGCGAGGATAGCTTCAGGACGCGGCAGTCATCAGGAATGCTGTTGATATCACCCAGTCTCATATTCATCCGCGCCAGCTGCTGTTTGAAAAATTCTCCGGTTCCCGATGCGCACTTGTTGCCCGAGAAGCTGGTGATGATTTTGTTGTTGCTGTCGATGGTATAAACAACCAGATCTTCTCCGCCCAGGGAAACCAGGGCGTCGATTTGGTGATTGATTTTTTGCAGGGCTTCCTCAATGCAAAGGGGTTCTATCACACTGCTGATATTCAATAGATGGCGACCCTCGGTACCGGTGACCAGGGCTTTCGTATCTGATGGTATGCTGTGGGCGGAGAGCATCTTGCTGAGAGTATCAAGAAAATTGCCTTCATGAGGTTCAACGGCGCTCCAAACGATGCGATCCCCCTCCAGCATGGCCGCTTTTACGTTTGACGATCCGATATTGATTCCTAAACTATGCATAAATACTCCGTAAAAAATTGTCCCTGTGGTCAATATTACGATTGATCCATGTCGTCAAGCACCAGATGTGATTTTTAAAACATCCTTTTATAAAATAAATAGTTAGAGAGATTCGATGAAAAAGAAAAAAGCAGCTGATTACGCTTGCAGTCAGCTGCTTTTTAAATCGAATATCAATTAGCTTTCGGGATTGGCCGGCACGAATTGTTTTACCAAATCCCGTTTGGTATTAATGGCCTTCTTCCATAGCGCCGCCGATATACATCATAGCCAGAAGCATGAAAACCAGCGTCTGGACAACCGACGTAAAGATCATCAAAAACATAATGGGCAGCGGAACAATCAGAGGTACAAGGAGAAGGACAACCAAAAGAACGATGTCTTCACCGGCTATGTTGCCGAACAGACGGAAAGTCAGGGACAATGGACGCGACAGGTGACTGATGACTTCAATCGGCAGCATCAGCGGAATCAACCACCAGACAGGTCCTAAGAATTGTTTGAAATATTTGAATCCGTGCGTGATAACACCGACGACATGGGTGGAGAAAAACACGACGAGCGCCATGGCCAGGTTCGTGTTGATGTTGGCTGTCGGGGATTCAAATCCGGGAATGATTCCAATGAGATTGCTTGTCAAAATAAACAAACCCAGTGTGGCAATCAGTGGAAAGAATTTCTTTCCGTGTTCTCCCATGGTATCGACCAGCAGGGAATGAAGACCATCTACGATCACTTCCATCACATTTTGGATGCGGCCCGGATAAACCTGCAGGCTGCGTGTTGCCAGAAACGAAAGCGTGGCCAATATCAGCATCACGAAAAGAGTGTTGAAAACGATGGTCATGTTAACGCCAATGTCTTTCAACCAAGAAGTATGGAAGAATATTAGGGGTTCCATTTGTTACTAACTAACCTCCTCAATTAAGTTTTTTTTTGCCAGTGTTGTGATTACAGTGAAAGTGACATTAATCACAACCACGGAAAGTCCAATGAGCAGTCCGACGACATGAACCGTATCGGCGGCAAGCAGAAAATACACGACCACACCGGTCAGCGCCAGACGGATGTAATATTTCATCATAGTCGGTCGTTTCACATTTCCGGAAAGGTTTTTAAAGAGATTCTGCAGGCCGTATTCCATGCCGTGGAAATTGAGAATGCTGATAAAACCGCCAAGGAGAATTCCCAGGGAAAACTTGACCGGAGCGAGAAACAGAGAGGGAATGAATAGAATTGCCAGAATGATCCAGTTGGCGATTTCAAGTTTTCTTTGGAGCGGGTCTTTGACGATGAGGTTCACTTTTCAAACTCTTTATGATGAATTCTTCATCCGAGAAATTTCTTTTTATTAAAACATAAATGTTACGAAACCCGGCTGAAATACCAATCGCGAGAAAAACAACCGTAAAAGCATAGCCGGAGTCAAATTTCCTGTCCAACCAACTTCCTAAAAGGAGGCAGCCAAAAATCGCCAGAACCATTGCGATTCCAATGCTGCTGGCGTAAGCCATCTGGATGCTCAATTTTTTGGTTTCGCTATCCATTTAGTGATGCGATCCTTAACATGCGTGATGGGCAAAGTCAATCAAAAACATGACTGCCGTTCATTTTTTATTTAAAAGATGCCGGTTTTGCCTGTACCATTCAATCGTCTTTTGTAACCCGGTTGTTAAGTCGGTTGTTGCCTTGAACCCAAATTCTTTCAATGCCTTGGAAGTGTCGAGCTGACGGCGGGGCTGACCGTCGGGCTTGGAGGTGTCCCAGACAATGTTACCTTTGAAACCGGACAGTCGGGCGATAAGTTCAGTGAGTTCCCTGATGGAAATTTCATATCCCGCTCCAATGTTGACCGGCTCACTTTTTTCGTACAGATCGGCGGCCATGCAAATCGCTTGAGCGGCATCTTCCACATAAAAAAATTCTCTCGTTGCACTTCCCGTTCCCCATACTTCCAGTGAATCCGAATGGTTATCCATGGCATCAAAACATTTTTTAATCAATGCGGGAATGACATGGGACGAACGGGGATCGAAATTATCGCCGGGGCCGTAAAGATTGACCGGTAGGAGGAAAATGGAGTTAAAACCGTATTGTTGTCGATAAGCCTGGGACTGCACCAGCATCATTTTTTTGGCCAGTCCGTAAGGGGCGTTGGTTTCTTCGGGGTATCCGTTCCAGATATCCTCTTCTTTAAAGGGGACCGGGGTGAATTTTGGGTAAGCGCAGATGGTTCCAAGCGCGACGAATTTTTCAATTTTTCGCAGATAAGCTTCATGAATCAGTTGAGTGCCCATGATGAGGTTGTCATAGAAAAGTTCGGCGGGCTTTTCCTGGTTAAAGCCGATGCCGCCTACTTTTGCCGCAAGGTGAATGATGATGTCCGGTTTGGTGTCATCAAACATTTGGCGAATGTCGTCCAGATTTGTAAGATTATATTGAGGCAGATCAGCAATATCAATGCTCCGGCAGCTGTAATCGGCAAGTTTCCTCATCAGGTGCTGCCCCAGAAATCCTTTGCCGCCCGTGACGGTTATTCTTTTATCTGTAAGCAATTTTTTTTCCTTTTTAATCTTAATATTAACTGATTCGCTCGACATTTGCACAGGAATAACCTGCATCCAGCAGGGTTTTTTCCTGCATGGCCAGTTTCATGTCCGCCTCGACCATCATATCAATCAGCTGATCAAATGTAACTTTTGGCTCCCAGTTCAGCGCTTTTCTCGCCCTGGAAAAGTCTCCCAGCAGGACGACAACCTCAGTCGGCCGGAAATACCGGGGATCAATCACGACGTGACGGGCGTAATCCAGATCCAGCTTGGCAAAAACCTTTTCGGCAAACTCGCGTACTGAGTGTGTTTCACCGGTTGCGATAACATAGTCATCCGGTTTTTCCTGCTGGAGCATCAGCCACATTGCTTCCACAAAATCGCCTGCAAAGCCCCAGTCTCTTTTAGCATCAAGATTGCCCAGGTAGAGCTTTTCCCGGATGCCCAGTTTGATTTGCGTTGCCGCGCGGGTGATTTTACGGGTAACGAAAGTTTCGCCGCGACGCGGGGATTCGTGATTGAACAGGATGCCGTTGGTGGCAAAAATTCCGTAGGCATCACGGTAATTCTGTACAATATGATAAGCGTAAACTTTTGCGGCGGCGTAAGGACTGCGCGGCTGAAAAGGCGTCTTTTCACTTTGCGGTGGAGGTGCGGCGCCGAACATTTCACTGGAGGATGCCTGATAAAATTTTGTCTTGATTCCGGTTTTTCGGATGGATTCCAGGATCCTCAGCGTTCCCAGTCCGGTGATATCTCCGGTGTATTCAGGCATGTCGAAACTTACTCGTACATGGCTTTGTGCGCCAAGGTGATAAATTTCATCCGGGTTGATTGCGGAAAGCAGATCCATCAGCTGACCGGAAACACTCAGGTCGCCGTAATGCAGAAATAGTTTTGCGTCCGGTTCGTGCGAGTCACGATACAGATGATCGATCCGGTCCGTGTTGAAAGTGCTGGAGCGGCGAATCAAACCGTGAACTTCATATCCCTTTTCTAAAAGGAGCTGTGCAAGATACGATCCGTCCTGTCCTGTGATTCCTGTTATAAAAGCTTTCTTCATAACAATCCTTTCACCTTTTTTACTTGTCCCTTGTTCTTTGAACCTTCGTTTTTATAGTCTCCAGTAATTGATGCCCAGTGACTTTGCCTGACCCGGCTCGAAGACGGCTTTTATATCGAGGAGAATCGGACGGCTTTTCCGGCACAGGGAAGCGATTTTTTCGATGCCCAGTTCCATGTATTCACGGTGTGCCACGGCAAGAATCAACGCGTCCACATCCTTTATCGTTTTCATTGACACGGGTTCGATGCCGCAATGTTCACGCGCTTCCTCCGGTATGGCCAGGGGATCATGCGCCATGACGCTCACACCGTAATCTTTCAACTCGTTGATAATATCAACAACCCGGGTATTTCGCAAATCGGGAACATTTTCTTTAAAGGACAACCCCAGGATCGCCACGCGGGCTTTCTTCACCTGAATGTCGGCGGCGATAAGCATCTTGACGGTTCGCTCCGCGACATATTTCCCCATGTTGTCATTGATCCTGCGTCCCGAAAGAATGACCTCCGGACGATAACCGATGCTTTCGGCCTTGTACGTCAGGTAGTAGGGATCTACGCCAATGCAATGGCCGCCGACGAGACCGGGCCGGAAATTGAGAAAGTTCCATTTTGTGCCGGCCGCTTCCAGCACTTCCATGGTATCGATTCCCATTTTGTTGAAGATGATAGCCAGTTCGTTCATGAGGGCAATGTTGATGTCCCGCTGCGTGTTTTCGATAACCTTGGCGGCTTCCGCAACCTTGATGCACGAAGCGCGGTGCAGGGGAACCTTGACCACCGCGCCATAGATTCCTTCCAGCAGATTCAGCGTTTCTGCGTCAGAGGCGGAAATAATCTTCACGGTATTGCTCACGGTGTGGACTTTATCGCCGGGGTTGATTCGCTCTGGGGAATAGCCGACTGTGAAATCCCTGCGGAATTTCAGTTTTGATTCACGCTCCAGAATAGGGACGCAGATATCTTCTGTGACACCGGGGTAAACAGTGGACTCATAGACCACGCAGGAACCCGCGGTTAAATGCCTGCCGATAATCGCCGAAGCATTTTCCATGGCGCCAAGGTCGGGAACGTGAAAGTGGTCAACAGGCGTGGGGACGGCTACAATGAAAAGTTTACAGCCGGCAAGGTCTGCGGGTTTGGACGTGAAGTGAATGTTTGCCTTTTTTAATTCACCGTCGGACAGTTCCATCGTCCGGTCGTGACCTTTTTTTAATTCGGTGACGTTAGCTTCGCTGATATCAAAACCAATAACAGTAAAATGACGTGAAAGATGGGCGGCCAGAGGCAGGCCGACGTATCCAAGGCCGACGATGGCAATTTTATTTTTCCCGGCGTAAAACGACTGCGCTTTCAGAGATTTTTTCATTTGAATATTCCTCGATTCCGATACTTTTATGTGAAGTGGCATGACCTATTATCGTATTGATTGTCACTTGTCAATCCCGCTCACGCCTGACGAGGTTTTGTTTTTCGCAATTTGCCTCGAAATCATAACATTCATTTGTTTCATGTCTTGTCAACTTGCTGTGAGCTGTTTGATGGCGCCGTTTACAAATTCTTCAATGTTTTTGAGCAAGCGTCCAGTGTCCTTTCCATATCCTCTGCTGTGTGGGCAAAAGAAAGGAATCCAGTCTCAAATTGAGACGGTGCCAGCCATATCCCGTTTTTGAGCATGCCGTGGAAATAGCGGGCATAAAGGCCGGTATCTGATTTCAACGCGGTGTTCAGATCATTCACCGGTCCTTCCTGGAAAAAAACGGTAAACATTGAATATATTCTGTTGATGCAGGCGGCGATGCCATGTCCGGCAAACAGTTTTTCCATTTCCTGGCAAAGACCGTCGGTGGCATCAGAAATTGATTTGTAGGAATCCGCTTTCGATTTCAAAATATTGAGGGTGGCGATGCCGGCGCTCATGGCCAAAGGATTTCCGGAGAGCGTTCCCGCCTGGTAGACATCGCCCGTCGGTGCAAGCCTCTCCATGATTTCCTTTTTGCCGCCCAGGGCGCCCACCGGCAGCCCGCCGCCGATGATTTTTCCCAGACAGGTGAGATCCGGCGCAATACCAGCAAGCTTCTGGTATCCACCAAAGAAGAATCGGAACCCCGTGATGACTTCGTCAAAAATGAGAACCGTGCCGGTTTCTGCCGTCAACTTCCGCAGTTTCTTCAGGAAACCTTCCTGTGGCACGACAACGCCCATATTGCCGGCAACCGGCTCCACGATGACGGCGGCCAATTGATCGGCATAGCATTGAAAGGCTTCTTCAAGCGCGGATGGATCATTGTAGGGAAGGCTAAGTGTCAGTTTTGCGAGTTCTTCGGGAATCCCCGGGGATCCGGGAATCCCCAGCGTTGTGACGCCGGAACCGGCCTTGATTAACAGGGAATCGGCATGACCGTGATAGCACCCGTCAAATTTTATAATCTTTTTTCGCCCCGTGTACCCGCGGGCCAGTCTTACGGCCGTCATGGCCGCTTCCGTTCCCGAACTGGTCATCCTTATGCTTTGAATGGATGGAATAGCTTCGCTGATCAGCTTCGCCATTTGCGTTTCGGCATCCGTCGGCGCCCCGAAACTGGTTCCCTGACGGGCCGCCCGGCAGATGGCGTCAATGACATCCGGATAAGCGTGCCCCAGAATCATTGGTCCCCAGGAAAGAACGTAGTCGATGTATTCCTTTCCCGTGGAATCATAAATCCGGCTGCCTTTTGCATGGCCTACAAAAACGGGGGCACCCCCTACCGATTTCCAGGCACGCACAGGTGAATTCACTCCGCCGGCGATCACGCTGCCGGCCGCTTCAAAAAGATCTTGATTTGTCAGGGTCATCAAAAATACTCCGGTGATGTTTTTTTGTATTCCTGAAGGCTATCCAGGACGAGATAATCATTACAGCGGATCTGTTGACTCATCCTGTCGACCAAAAAAGCAATGTCTTCATTATTGCGGGCATGGAGCATCGTAAAAAGATTATATTTATTTTGAAAAGCGGGACTTCTTTCATAACAATGGGATATGAATGCCTGCGAGGCAAACACCTGTCCGGATTCTTCTACTGCGCCGGGCGGTACAGACCAAACGACGAGCGCGTTTTTACCATAGCCCGCTTTCTGATGACGCAGGATCGCTCCGAATTTTCGCAGGCTTCCCTTCGCGGATAGTTTTTTTAATAGCTCCATTAATTGGATAGTTGTCAGGCCGCAGGCATCGGCAATTGCCGTAAACGGCATTTTGATGAGAGGAAGATCCTGCTGAAGGAACCGTAAAGCGTTATTCTCCGGTATCGTTAATGTTTTCATAACTGTCCCTTTTATCCTGCCTGATTCATAAAATCAAGCCAAGCCTTCCTGGAAATATTTTTGCAAATATTTCTTGACAATCGGTTCATGGATCGTTAAAAAGAACTAAAATGACCGGCAGTCGTTAATTTATAGAAAGGAGGTTAAAAAACAGATCTGACGATTCCGGTAATTTAAATTGCTTCAACAAAAAAACAGGAGGCTTTAAATGAAAAAGAGTTTAATTTATTCCGTATTGGCAATGGCGTTGGTAATTGTTTCTGCTCCTTTTGTAATGGCGGCTCCGGAAGCGGCGGCTGCGGCTCCTGCAGCGGGTGTTGACTATACAAAAGCCATCATCATTGGCTGTTCTTTACTCGCGGCCGGTATCGCAATTGCCTTTGGAACGATTGGAACCGGTAATGGCATGGGTCAGGGCTTAAACGGTGCAACAAACGCTGTCGGCAGAAATCCTGAAGCCCAGGGCAAAATTCTTCTTACCATGATGGTCGGTCTGGCCATGATCGAATCTCTGGCGATTTACGCGCTGGTTATCGCGCTGATCGTGCTTTATGCCAATCCGC